>CAYVWT010000001.1:0-63492 GCA_964455565.1 uncultured Clostridiaceae bacterium
TGTGAGGTCACTACCCGAAAAGCCGATTATAATTTCATTTGATGATAGATATTTAAGCAACTATGAATATGGCTATAAAATGCTCAAAAGCCTTGGAATGAAGGCGACAATATTCGTAATCACAAGCACAGTAGGGGCAACAGAAAATGTAACCTACCCTCATTTTAATTGGGAGCAAGCAAAAGAAATGGAAAAGAGTGGAGCTATCGACATACAGTCGCACTCACACTCACATAGGGAAATGGGAAATTTGGACGCAGTATCTATCCAAAGGGAATTGCGCCTTTCAAAATATCTAATAGAAAAAAACCTCAATAAAGAGGTTAGTGTTTTCGCATATCCGTTTGGTTCATTTGGGGCGTTAACCCAAAGCTTAGCAGCCTTTGCAGGGTATAAGATACAATGCAAGGTTGGAGATTTAGGCTATAACACAAAAACCTCGCCACAAAACGAGCTAAAACGAATAACAGTTTCTGGCACTACAACCGACCACGGTTTAATTGACCAAATAAATTCAAATTTAGAATTACCTAATTAAATTTTTCCATAATCTAATATGATGTCCTCCAGCGATTCGCCACTTTTAAGGCGAGTTGCTGTCATTTTTGCAGGGCAAATTAAAGTGTCAGCACGTTCATATAATGGCGTTAAGAATTTTTGTTCCATACGCCCACGCTTTCTAAGTCCGTCTGCGGCAAGGTCAACTATTTCAAGTAGCAGCATAGAAAGGTGTGTGTTATCTACGCCATTAATTTCTTTATTATAGATAACTTTATCTCTTAGAGTGGAATTTTTACTCTTAATCTCAGTTTGCTTTAAAAAACTTTTTAAAACAGCCTCTGCCTTTTCTAAATTATGAGCTATGCCAAGCGAAAACGCAGGTGGCGCAAATGCCGAATTTAGTGGCTGAGTGCAATCACTACGAACCTCTAAGGTTCCCATTTTTGTTATTTCGACTGTTCTAAAAGACAAAAAGGTTTCTATATCTTCCTCTATCGCACCATATTTTTCGTTTGTAAAATACTCACTAAGCGAAACAGGCTCGAAAATTTTATATTCACCATCACGAATTACGTTAAAAATACTTCTATCTAAAAAGCTTTTTGCAATATCATCTAAGGTTTTATACTCCTCATCCACCTTGCCTATGTTCTTTGCACATAGACCAAAACCACTTTTTTCCCATAAATAATCACGAAAGCAAATTGTGTTTGTGTTATCAAAGGCAGGTGAATTTGAAAATAACAAGGCACGAACAAAATCAAGCCTTGCAAGCAGAGTTGCAGCCCGTGGTAAATCCTTAGGGGAAATGTCAAGGTGTGTTTGCACGGATGATAAATATGCTGGGAAATCTGGATATTTATGAAATTTACCCCCAGAATATTTGTGCAGAAAGCTGCCGACCATATTATAAGTGGAATAATTTATATTACTTTGCGTAATATGCTCTTTATATGGGTTTATACCCATTCCGGTTATAAAATAATTATGCCTGCTAAGGTGTTTTTGTGCACCTTCAAAATATTTATAAAAACGGTCTGCAATTGCGCAAAGGTCGTCCCCATAGTTCATTGCAAACTCTATATTATTATACGAATTATCGAAGGATATGGCATCACCAAATTGGTTCCCAATAAATGCAGGCTTACCATCATTCGTTTTTTCTAATACCTCGAAGTTATGCTTTAAGAAATACTTTAATAAGCCTATTGCGATTTTTTCATCAACTGGTTTTTTGCCCATATTAAGCATAGGAAATTCGAGCTCCACGCCAACATTACCTGTTTTTTTATTCAAAAGTGGTGTAATAAACCTATTTTCGATTATACTTTGTATATTCACAGTCCCACTACCTTCATCAAATTATATATAATAAACGCAAAAATCCAAGCCACTACAAGCTGATACCCTGCTGCAAAAACTGCCCACCCTGTTGATTTAAGCTCGCTTTTAACTGCAGCAATTGTTGCCACACACGGTATGTAAAGCAAAGAAAACACCATAAATGACATCGCCGAGGCTGTATTAAAAATATCAGCAAGGCTCCCACCTATTATGCTAAGGGTTGCAACAACTATTTCTTTTCCTGCAATTCCTGTAAGCACAGCAACAGACGCACGCCAATCACCAAAGCCAAGAGGCGCAAATATTGGTGATATAAACCTACCTACAACACTAATTATACTATCTGTAGGTGTTGCTGTGCTAAACGTAAATGTGAATGCTTGGCAAAACCATACCACAACCGATGCTACTAAAATAATTGTTCCTGCACGTTCTACAAAATCCCAAACCCTATCCCAAACGTGAAGCAATGTATTTTTTAAAGTTGGCATACGATATGGTGGTATTTCAAGCAAAAATTCTGTTCTTTCGCCACGTACAACCGTACGTGATAAAATCCACCCAGAAACAATAGCAACCACCATACCAAGAATATACATTCCAAATATTATTATTTGCTGATATGCAGCGAAAAATGTGCCTGCAAAAAGAACATAAATAGGCAAACGTGCACTACAAGACATAAACGGCGCAATTAGTATTGTCAGCTTTCGTTCCCTTTGGCTGTCTAACGTTCTCGTTGCCATAATTGCAGGCACACTACAACCAAAACCAATTACCATAGGTATGAATGCCTTGCCACCAAGCCCAAATGGTCGCATTGCCCTATCTAATATAAATGCCGCACGAACCATATACCCACTATCTTCAAGTATTGCGAGCAAGAAAAACAATATTACAATTTGTGGTAAAAATGCAAGTATTCCACCAATTCCCTTTATTATACCATCGGATACAAGATGCACAAGCCAGCTTGGTGCATTAAATGAGTTAAGCGCAAAGTGGAAAGCATTTGTTATAAACCCACTAAAAAAGCCTCGCACTATATCCGAAAGAAACAACGACCCTTTGCCAAAGGTTATTGCGAAAACGCTAAACATAATGATTAAAAATATTGGAATTGCAAGATATTTATTAAGCAATATTTTGTCTATATTATCGCTTATTGTTGGCTTGCCTGTATTTTTTTTCTTATAGGCATCACGAGTTGCCTCGTTTGCAAGGTTATACCTATGCGCCGATGTATGGCAGGGCTTTTTGCAGTTTGAACAGCATGTAGGCAAATTACCAACAGCAACAGCTTTTATAGTAGCCTCTATTAAGTTGTCAAGGTTATCTCCCTTGCTTGCACTAATTGGAATAAAAGGTATTCCAAGCCGTTTTTCAAGCTTTGCAACATCAATTTCCTCGCCATTTTTTTCAACAACGTCCATCATATTAAGCGCAACAACAACAGGTATGTCAAGTTCTAAAAGCTGTGTTGTTAGGAAAAGGTTTCTTTCCAAATTTGTTGCATCAACCACATTTATTACTGCATTTGGCTCACCACTTTTTATATAATCACGAGCAATTTTCTGCTCTGGTGATGATGGCCTTAGCGAATATGTACCCGGAAGGTCGATAATAGTTATTTTAGTATTTTTTATTACTCCCTCTTTTTTCTCGACAGTAACACCAGGCCAGTTTCCAACATACTGCCTGCTACCTGTTAGTTCGTTAAAAACTGTGCTTTTCCCAGAATTGGGGTTTCCAACTAATGCAAATGTATATTCCATTACCTCACCTCTATCAAGGCTGAATCTGCCTTTCTTAGCGCAATCTGGCAACCTCGTACCTTTATTAAAATTGGGTCACCAAGTGGCGCAGCCCTTATAACTTCTACTTCACAACCGTCGGTAAGCCCAAAATCGGTTAATCGTTCATAAAGCCTTTTTTCAGCAGTTAGGTTTATTATTGTTGCTTTTTCACCAACCTTTAAATCAGCAATTGTTTTCATATCATCCTCTATTCATATAATTGTATACCATAATTAAACTATCTGCATTTGTCAAAAATCGTTTAGGGAAGAAATACCCTTCGCTACCTACAATCAGCTTTAAGCCCTTTGCAAGCGCAACATAGCCATATAATTCTGGCGACATTTCTCCCTCATCTAAAAATGCCATTTTAAATATACCTTGAAGCTCTGCTACATTTTTATACCCTACAGCACGAATAAAATATTTAACTGCCTGCTCCCGAGTAACCGAGCCATCAGGCGCAATTTCTCTTCTATCCATAACACCATTTGTAACAAGAGCATTATACAGCATATCAAGCTCTACATCTGTTAGGGCTCCAAATTTTTCATATATCGGCATACGTTTTGTAGAGATTGTTGCAAGAAGCCTTATGTAATCCTTTTGCTTTATATCGTCATCAAGCACAACATCTCCCACAGACACATATATATCACAATCTGCAAGGGCGGTTACCTGCTTTTTTGAGTAATGCGTGTCTAAGCCAACATATGCAAGGCGCTGTTGTTTTTTTGCAGGTGCGCCGTCATAGGCTAAAATTTCGCCTGTTTTTGCATCAATTATGCCAGTAGACGAGGTGCTCGTTGTGTAAACAGGAACGATATTTACATCATCTATTTTCATAAATTTAAGCTCTAACCCTACGTTTTTAAAAAAGCTTTCATACGTTAGGGCTTTTGATAAAGCTTCCTCTGGCTTTGGAAATTCAACATTGTCCCACGCAAAGGATATTGAAATTATATTCCCTGCCATATCAATAATAAAATGCATGCCATTGCTTTTATAAGGGATACCACCTACCTGCCTTTCATACAGAGCAACAAACGAACCATTAATCTTTGCTATTTGTGGTGTGGAAAAATCAGCATAATAGCTTTGCAAATATTTCTTTACGTATGCTTCTGCTATATTTTTCGCCTCTGCTTCTGTTATATAGGTTGTAGCAGCTGGTGTTTTTGACCTTAAAAAAGCTTTAAGCTCCTTTGTTTTTGCATCAAGTATAACCTCTATAAAATCCTCGTCACTCTTTGCAAATTTAAGTGTTATTAAATACTGTCCATCAGTATTTTTATAATACAAGGCTTGCAAAATTTTATAAGAATCATCTATTTTCAGCTCTGGAATGTCACGAGCAAACAGCTGTGCCTCGCCTCCGGACATAAGCCCAGAAACCTCTGCGCTTCCACTTGCCATTGCACCAGATTTTTGATACATTTCCTGTATATCAAAATATCCATCTGCGCCTATGTATTTTTTCGTTTCTAATGCGCCCCCTGTTACTGCATCAATAGCACCACTTTTTGCAGCAGTATAAACAAGGTATGGTATAACCTTTTCATTTATTATTTTTTTATTATAGCGAAGCTCAATGCCTATATTTTCTATAAACTTTTGCTCGGCCAACTTATCATCAATAACATTTTTTGCAGAAGCAAATTGTGCATTCATATTAAAGTTACGGTTATAACGAGTCACCTTGCCTGTTTGGGCATCAACCCACACGAAAACAATATCACCATCATAATTTATGCTGTCCACTCGCCTTACAAACCTTACATTATAGCCAGACGGATTACCACTATCGTAAATAGTCGAAGGAGTTGCTGTGTCAAGCTGACCAATTATATCATTAGCAACCAAAACAACAAAAGCTGCCGCTGTTTGAGATGCCTCTATTTTGCTAATTTTAGGCAAATGCTTTGCATTATTAATTTTACTCTGCGAAGCGTTTGAAAAGCTAATAATAGTACCGTTTTCATTAGTAGTTATGTTTACTGGCGTCTTGTTTTCACCACTCCACGAAAACGACCACATTATTTTTCCATTAACCATAGTGCTACTATTTTTAAATGTATCTAATCCATTCTCTATTTCTATTTTAGCCTTAATGGAGTCGATAATACTCTGAGGTGCATTATCCGTAGCAAATACGCATAGTGGTAACCAAAGAAACATTAAAATTATAATTAATCTTTTCATAGCGTATCACCCCTTTATAAGTATATAGTATTATATTTTCTTCAAAAATACAAGTACAACAAAATAAACCGCCGCACAATATAGTGCAATAGTTGCCCCTCCTGATGTGTTTAGGTAGTATGCTGTAAACAGCCCAACCACGCCACAAACAAGCGATATTGCAACAGAAATAATCGTGTACTGACGCATATTTTGCGACAGCATTCGAGAGGCAGCCGCAGGCAGTATAAATAATGAATTTATTATTAAAAGTCCAACCCACTTTATAGAAAGCGTTACAACAAGCGCAATTAGTGTGGTGAAAACCATATCGGTAAACCTTGTACTTATGCCTCTGCTTATAGCAAAGGTTGGGTTTGCGCTAACTATTAAAAGGGTGTTAAACATCATTGACCACGCTAAAATAACAACAATTAAAAGACCAAAAAGCATTATAATTTCCGAACCAGTTATGCTTAAAAGGTCTCCAATTAGCAAATTAGAATATTTGTTAAAGCCCCCACCAGATAGCATAACAATTCCAAGCGCAACAGCAGTTGACGAAAACACACCAATCGTTGTATCCATTGCTGATTTTTGATTGTGCTTTATTAAAACTATTCCTATGGCAAAAATTACTGCAAAAAGCACCATAGATATATCGGTATTCCTCATTCCAAAAAGCACTCCAATACCAACGCCTGTTAGTGCGCTGTGTCCCAATGCGTCAGAGAAAAATGACATTTTATTATTGACTATCATTGTGCCAAGTAGCCCTAAAATCGGCGTAACAAGGAGTACAGCAAGCAGGGCATTTTTCATAAATATGTAGCTCGTCCACTCGAATGGCAAAAGGTCAAGCAAGCTATACCAAGCATTTAAAGCACTTATCATATAACCTCACCTGCCCCAAAAAGTTCTTTAAATCCCTTGCCACCAAACACTTGCTTTGGTGTGCCATTTGCAATTATTTTTTTGTCAATTAGCACCACTCTATCGGCATAATTTAATACCTGTGAAAAATTATGAGAAATTATAATTATTGTTAAATCATAGTTTTTACGAAGGTCGGAAAGGATTTTCCAAAAAAGCTCTATTCCGTTTTTGTCCACACCTGAAACTGGCTCATCAAGAAGGAGTAAATTCGGAACAGGCATAAGCGCAAGCCCTAAAAATACACGCTGAAGCTCGCCCCCTGAAAGCTGAGATAATTTACGGTCAATTATATTTTCCGCATTAACTTTTTTAAGTGAAGCGATTATTTCCTTGCGCTTGTCCCTTGAATGTACAAAACAAACAGGAGCAGATTTTAAACAGGATATAAACAAATCAGAAACACTAATTGGGGAATCACCATCAAAGGATAAATGCTGTGGAACATAGCCAATTACTGGCCTTTTGTTGCCAGTTTCACCAACAAATTCAAGGCTTCCGCTATATTTACGCTCACCAATTATAGATTTTAGCAAGGTGCTTTTACCTGCACCATTCGGTCCTATTATCGCTGTTAACTCTCCACAGTGTAGGTGTAAATTTATATTTTCTAATATGCTTGTGTCCCCATCTGTAATTGTTAAATTTTCAATTTTTGTACAGCATAGCCTGCCACATTGTTTTTCGCATTTATTCATAGTACATCACCCAACGCCTCAATTAGTGTTAATAAATTTTTTTCCATTGTTTTTATATATTCATCTGCATTTGCACTATTAGCACCAGTTACAACTGGGTCAAGCATATAAAGCCTTGCACCAGTTTCGTTTGCAATAACTTTCGCTGCTGCTGATGGATACTGTGGTTCGGTGAATAGAGCCCTTGCGTTCGAATGCCTAATTATGTCAACCGTTTCTTTTAGCTGAGATGCTGTTGGCTCATCTCCTGGCTCACGCTCAATTACAGCCTTTATGTTAAGCCCATACGCCTGCGCATAGTACGGAAATGCCTCATGAAAGGTTATTATGTCCTTGTTTGGCAGCTTCTCAACCTCTTTTATGGTCTTGCTATCCAAAGCAATTAATTTTTCTATGTAACTTTTTGAATTTAGAGCATATTTATCTAAATTCGGCTTATCAATTTTGCTAAGCTCTTCATTTAAATTTTTCACCATTTGCACAGCGTTTTTAGGCGCTAACCAAATATGAGGGTTGCCCTCTATTGCATTTATATTTTTAGATAAATCAATAATTTTAAGGTTTGGAAGCCCCAAGGCTACCTTTTGCAAAAAGCTTTCCATTCCAAGCCCATTTATCACAAAAACATCTGCCGTCTCAAGCGTTTTCATATCCTCTGGAAGCAGGGTATAATCGTGCAAGCACCCAGTTTGTGGCTTCGTCATATTTTGTATTGTAACGCCATCAACATCCCCCACAACAGCCTTTGCAAGCAGCATTATTGGGTAAAACGATGTTACTATTTTTAGCTTAGAGCTACTAACCTTTTTTGCTGGAACACAGCCAGAAAACATTAAAGCCAAAATCATTATTATTAATGTAATTTTGCGCATTTTTTCCCCTATAAATAGAATTATATATCTTTTTCGTTAATAAATCAATAGTGCATTGACAATACTGTATATTAGGTATAAAATTATCTCAAAATAACTAAGAGGTGATTGTTTTGAAAAAAGAAATTTCTGCATGGCTATTAATTCTTTTTACATTTGGTCTTAATTTGTGGCTATACCCAAAATTACCAGCAATGGTGCCTACACATTGGAACTTTGCGGGAGTTATTGATGGTTACAGCCCTAAGCTTTTTGCTACGCTTTTAATGCCCTCTATAATGATTATAATATACTTGCTTATAACTTTTTTGCCGAAATTTGACCCGAAAAGCAATAAATTTAAAAATTCAGAAAATGCATATTTTTATGTAAGGCTTGCTTTTGTAGTATTCTTCGCAATAATGAATGCAATAATGATGTATGCCTCCCTTGGATACCCTGTAAGAATGAACACAGTTATGCCTGCAATTATCGGTGTTTTATTTGTTGCAATCGGAATTTGGATGCCTAAAATAGAACAAAATTATTTTGCTGGTTTCCGTACACCTTGGGCGTTAGAAAATGAAATTGTGTGGGAGAAAACGCAAAAGGCTGGTGGAATTGCTTTTATAATTTGTGGGGTGTGCCTATTGCCTATTGCACTTTGGGGTAGCGCTTGGATGATAATCACCATAATTTTTGCGGCAGTAGCTGTTCCCTATGTTTATTCATATTTGGAGTACAAAAAATTATAATAGTTTACACATAAAAATGCCATTCCAAAAAGGAATGGCATTTTTATATTAATTACACTTTATTTTTGTCCTAAGTTTGCTACGCCTCTATCTGTGCTAACCTTTGCTTGCGCTGCCGCAAGGCGAGCAATTGGCACACGGAATGGTGAACACGAAACATAGTTAAGCCCAATTCTGTGGCAGAAATCAATTGATGATGGGTCTCCACCATGCTCTCCACAAATGCCAAGCTTAATGTTTGGTCTTGTACTCCTCCCAAGCTCAACTGCCATTTTTACTAGCTTGCCAACACCCTCTTGGTCAAGTCGAGCAAATGGGTCTGCCTCAAATATCTTTTTCTCATAATAATCATCAAGGAATTTCCCTGCATCATCACGAGAAAAGCCATATGTCATTTGTGTCAAATCGTTAGTACCGAATGAGAAAAACTCTGCTTCGGTCGCTATGGCATCTGCCGTAACTGCCGCACGAGGAACCTCAATCATTGTTCCTACTAAATATTTCATATCAATTCCAGATGCCGCAATAACTTCGTCTGCAACTTTTGTTACAATATTTTTAACATATTGCAATTCTTTAAGCTCTCCAACTAATGGAATCATAATTTCAGGAACAATGGTTTGACCTTTTTTAGAAACATTAATTGCTGCCTCAATAATTGCACGAGCCTGCATAGCCGCAATCTCTGGATACGTTACAGCAAGACGACAGCCACGGTGCCCAAGCATAGGGTTAAACTCGTGTAGGTCCTCTATTGTTTGCTTTAAATCCTCAAAGGAAATTGACATCTCCATTGAAAGTGCCTTTATATCGTCCTCTGCCTGTGGCAAGAATTCGTGTAGTGGTGGGTCTAAAAGCCTTATAGTTACTGGGAAACCACTCATTGCTGTGAATAGCCCTTCAAAATCTGCTCTTTGCATTGGAAGTAATTTAGCAAGCGCACGCTCACGTTGGTCTACTGTTTTTGCAACTATCATTTCACGAACAACTGGTAGTCTATCTTCGTCAAAGAACATATGCTCTGTACGGCATAAG
This sequence comes from uncultured Clostridiaceae bacterium, assembly GCA_964455565.1. GTDB lineage: Bacteria > Bacillota > Clostridia > Monoglobales > Firm-18 > CAYVWT01. The sequence goes on from CAYVWT010000001.1 coordinate 10,095, forward strand.
CCAATACCTTCTGCGCCGAAGCTAACTGCAACCTGTGCATCACGAGGAATATCTGCATTTGCACGAACCACAAGTGTGCGAATTTCGTCTGCCCAGCTCATAAATTTAGAGAAATCACCAGTTAGCTGTGCCTCCTGTGTTTTAATAGATCCAAGATAAACCTTACCTGTGCTACCTTCAAGGGAAATAAAATCTCCCTCTTTTACTACTGTGCCACCTACTGTAAATATTTTTGCCTCTTCTTGTACCCTTATTTCGCCGCAGCCTGCAACACAACAACGTCCCATACCACGTGCAACAACTGCTGCGTGTGAGGTCATACCTCCACGAGAGGTTAAAATACCTTTTGCGGCGTCCATACCCTCAATATCCTCTGGAGATGTTTCAAGGCGAACAAGAATTACAGGCTCACCATTTTTAGCAGCAATAACTGCACTTTCAGCGTTAAAGTAAACCTTGCCTGCTGCCGCTCCTGGCGAAGCTGGAAGCCCTGTTGCAAGCACAGAGGTATTTTTAAGCTCTGCCTCCACAAATGTTGGGTGAAGCAGTGCATCAAGCTGTTTTGGGTCAACATTAAGTATAGCTTGCGACTTGTCTATCATACCCTCTTCAACAAGGTCAACAGCTATTTTAATAGCCGCTTGGGCTGTTCTTTTTCCACTTCTTGTTTGTAGCATATATAATTTGCAGTTTTCAATTGTAAATTCCATATCCTGCATATCACGATAATGTGTTTCAAGCTTGTTAGCTATATCAACAAACTGAGCATATACCTCTGGCATAACATTTTCAAGCTGAGAAATTGGTTGTGGTGTTCTAATACCTGCAACAACGTCCTCACCCTGTGCGTTCATAAGGAACTCACCATACAGCTTTTTCTCACCTGTTGATGGGTTACGAGTAAACGCAACACCAGTACCACTTTTTTCACCCATATTACCAAATACCATACCTTGAATGTTTACAGCTGTACCCCAGCTTGCAGGAATATCATTCATTCTACGATAAATAACTGCCCTTGGGTTATCCCATGAACGGAATACTGCTTGAATTGCCTCTAATAATTGAACCTTCGGGTCTTGAGGGAAATCCTCGCCCTTTTTATCTTTATAAAATTGTTTAAACCTTGCAACCATTGCTTTTAGGTCATCAGCGTCAAGCTCTGTATCAAGGTTAACTCCCTTTGCTTCTTTTATTTCGTCGATTATGCGCTCAAAATTACTTTTTGAAAGCTCCATAACAACATCAGAAAACATTTGAACAAACCTGCGATAGCTATCATAAGCAAAACGTGGGTTGCCAGTTAATGCTGCAAGCCCCTCTACAACCTCATCATTAAGACCAAGGTTAAGTATTGTGTCCATCATACCAGGCATTGAAGCCCTTGCACCTGAACGAACAGAAACTAAAAGTGGGTCCCTTGCATCACCAAATTTCTTGCCCAATAGCCTTTCTGTTTCTGCAAGCTGTTTATCAATTTCTGCGATTATTTCTGGTGAAATAACCTTACCATCTTCATAATACTTTGTGCAAGCTTCGGTAGTAACCGTAAAACCTTGGGGAACCGGAAATCCAAGCCTTGTCATTTCAGCAAGGTTTGCACCTTTGCCTCCAAGCAGGTTTTTCATTGAGCTATCGCCTTCACTAAAAAGATACACGAATTTTTTCGACATTGTTAATCCTCCTAAAAGTATATGGGTTTTTCATACTAATTTTAGACAAAAAAAATTGCAAACATTTCAGCATAAAATTAGTATCATATGCTATAATATTATACCACAAAAAATGATTATGTCAAAACTTTTATAATATGTTAAACTTTTGATATACTCTTTAGATATTTTAAAGAACGAAAATCCCTGCCTATATGGGTTAAAACATAGCTTTCGGCTATACAAATTAGCTCGGCTGTAACCTCTGGTGTTGCAGAAAATGAATAAATTTTCTTTGCATCGCAATGCAAAATATGTTGCATTGCAGATAATGTTCCACTTTTAATTTTTCCATAGGTACTTCCGCATTTAGAGCAAAATACACTTCCCTCGTCTACAGAAAAGTGGTTTAGCTCATCCTTTCCCCCACCCTCTCCACAAGTCAAAACATTAGGTGAAAGACCAGATAACGCCATAAGCCGAAGCTCAAAGGCTGGCTTTACAAGGGCTAAATCCTCTTTTTTTGTAATTATGTAAAGTGTATTAAGTGCAAGCTGAATTATTTCATCCATACCGTGTGAATCAGTTGCAATTTCGCAAAGCAGGTCACAAAAATATGATGCAAGTGATAGCTTTTCAATATCCGTTCTAATATTATAAAAGGTTTCAATTGGGTCTGCAGAGATTACACGCCCAAGCTGTTTGCCCTTTTTGATGATGAAATCTGTATAACAAAAAAGGGAGCAACCTGCAATAAGCTTACTTTTATAGCTTCTCGCACCGTTTGCTCCTGCTTGTATTTTCCCATACTCATTGGTGAGGATAGTAATTATTTTATCACCCTCACCTACATTGGTTTCTTTGATTATTAATCCCTTCACTTGCGTCATCATCACGTTTTTCATCACCTATTTTTGTGTTTTGAAGCTGATTATATGCCAAAAAAGCCTCTATACTACCCGTTTTTTCAAAGTAATTCCAAGTAAAATCTTTTAGCATAATTATAACCCCCTAATGTGTTTATCTGATACCAATTCCAGTTAAAAAACTGGAATTGGGTGGCGTAAGGCCTGCACAGCAAGCCAACAGCCACACTATTTCGCATTTGAATTTCAATTATTTTTATTACGATTTCAAATGCGAAATAGTATGATATTATCTTTTGCAACTGGGGGATATATATACTATGAAAGTTTACCCAAAATACGCTTTACTTTTCATCATAGCCAAAATTTTTAAGCTGCATATCGCTGTTTCTCCAGTTTTCCTTAACCTTAACCCACAGCTCTAAAAATACTTTCGTCTGTGTAAACCTTTGCAGGTCTTGGCGTGCGCTTGTGCCAATCTTTTTTAGCATTGCACCATTTTTACCAATTATTATAGCCTTATGTGAATCTCTTTCGCAATATATTGTTGCACTAATTGACGTTAATTCCTTTTTTTCATCAAATTTCATACTTTCAATTACTACTGCAATTCCGTAAGGAATTTCATCGTTTAACACACGCATAAGCTTTTCACGGATAAGCTCGGAGCAAATTTGCCTTTCTGGCTGGTCTGTTAATGTATCATCCGGAAAAAACTTTGGTCCCTCTGGGAGGTATTTTTTAATTATTTCTACAAGCCCTAATGTGCCATCACCATTAATCGCAGAAATCGGTACTATTTCGGTAAACTCTTTTAGCTTGCTAAAATCAGAAATAATTGGCAAAATTTCTGCCTTATTTATTTTATCTATCTTATTTATTATAAGGAAAACTGTTTCCGCATTTATTCTTTCTAATATTGGTGCTTCACGCTCTAAATTGCAGTTATCTGCATCTAACATATACAAAACAACATCTGCCTCGCCTGTGCTTTGCTCTGCTTCCTTTACCATAAACTTGCCTAATTTATTTTTAGGAGAATGAATTCCAGGCGTATCGATAAATACAAGCTGTGCATCATCCCCAGTTAGCACGCCTGTAATTTGAGTGCGTGTTGTCTGTGGCTTTGGCGATACAGCCGCTATTTTTTCACCTAATATTTTATTAAGCAAGGTTGATTTCCCCACATTTGGACGACCTACGATTGAAATAAAACCTGATTTATAATTTTTCATTATTTTTTTCCTCTCACAAATAGATACGATAATATTATTACTACCAAAGAAATTATTATTTTAGGTATCGAATGAAACACATCGCTTATTATATATGCCATAATATTAGGTCTTAAAATTAAAAACAAAGCACACATAATTGCACATAATGTAGCCATTAAAACTGCCCCTGCAGCTACATCCTTAGCCTTTTTAGCAAGAAGGTGGAATTCGTCTGTTATCATATCAACTATGGTTTCTATTGACGTGTTTACCATTTCTGCCAAAATTACAACTGCTATTACAAGGGTTAGCATTATCATTTCAGCAGGTGTAAATTTATAATATGGCGCAAGCAAATATATTATGGCAGCCACAGTCATATGTATCCTAAAATTGCGCTCATTAGATATGCAGTAATAAACCCCTTCAAAGGCAAATTTAAAGCTTTTATACAATTTTTTATATATCATATACCTTACCTCACAATCCCAAGCTCATTTAGTATATCCTCTTGCTTTTCAAACATTTCTGCTTCCTCGTCACTATCCTCGTGGTCATACCCCATTAGGTGTAGCATTGAATGGGCTGTTAAAAAGGCAATTTCCCTGTCGATGCTATGCTCATATTCCTGCGCCTGCTCATTTGCACGTTCGAGTGAAATTACAATATCGCCAAGCTCTTCCTCGTCAAAATAACCCTCATCGTCATATAAAGGAAATGATAATACATCGGTTGGCATATCCTTTTCCCTGTATTGTTTATTAAGCTGCTTAATATTCTCGTTATCAGTAATCACAACGCTAACCCCAAGAGGCTCTATTTCCTCATATTCAAAGGTTTTGTCAATTACCAAACGAATAAGCTTGTCCATTTCCTCTGTGAATTCTAATTTATCCTGCTCATTTTGAATGTCTATCATTTGTTTTCTCTGCCTTTCGTGCGTCCTCACGCTCATACGCTTTTACAATTAACTGTACAAGTGGATGGCGCACAACGTCTTTTTCGCTTAGCATACAAAATTCTATTCCATCAATGCTTTTTAATATATGAATAACCTCTTTAAGACCACTTTTTTTACCGTCTGGCAGGTCAATTTGCGTTATGTCGCCTGTTACTATTGCCCTTGAACCAAAGCCAAGACGGGTTAAAAACATCTTCATTTGCTCGGGCGTGGTGTTTTGCGCCTCGTCAAGAATTATATATGAATTATCCAATGTTCTACCACGCATATATGCAAGTGGTGCAACCTCTATAATTCCACGCTCAACATATTTCAAATAGGTTTCCACACCTAACATATCATGCAGGGCATCGTGAAGTGGCCTCAGGTATGGGTCAACCTTGTTTTGCAGGTCACCAGGCAAAAACCCAAGCTTTTCGCCAGCCTCAACAGCAGGGCGAGTAATTATTAGCCTATTTATATCTTTATTTTTAAGTGCAGTTACAGCCATAGCAACAGCTAAGTATGTTTTTCCTGTCCCAGCAGGGCCAATTCCAAAGGTTATAGTGCTATTTCTTATTGCCTCGATGTATTTTTTTTGACCAAGGGTTTTTGGTTTAATCGGCTTTCCCTTTACAGTTATGCAAACACAATCCTTTCCCAAGGTATTCAGCTTTTCCTCTGCACCCTCATCTACAAGTGAAATAACATATCTAACAGCCTGCTCATTAATTTGCTCACCCTTTGCAGTTATGCCAATTAGTCCACTTATAGCCCTTTGCGCCTTGTCTGCATTTTCCTCGTCACCAGAGATTTTTAGCTGTGTGCCTCTGTGCACAATCTTTACATTATAATGCTTTTCAACAATTTTAACATTTTCATCAAAGCTGCCAAAAATATTCACTATTTGCTCAATTGTTTCCACTTCAAGGTTTTTGTCCACCATTATCATTTGTTTCCTCCCTTAGAACTTCCTGTTGTTTTGCAATATTTTGTATGCACTCATAGGTTATCGTTAGCTTATTATCGTGAATTAACTCTTGCTTATTAACAATTTGTATACCATTAAGCTCACTATCCATTTCGGTTTTAAGCCTTTCTATTGCCTGCTCATTTGTTAATTCATTTTCTGCTACACTCTGCTCATAATAGTTATCATAATGAAAAGAAATAGGTAGAATATTATCTTTCCCCAATGACAGTTTTTTTACATAACTTATTCTATCATAGTTTGTATAGTAAATTCTATCATTTATGAAAAATTTTATATAAAAATCGAAAATTTTTATTGAATGTTTGGATTTTGACCGTCCTGTTCGTGTTTTAAACTGTTCAATCTGTGGCAAATTAACCGTTTTTTCGTGCCAGGTTCTGGCAAGAACCTCTGCCTCCGAATGCACATACCTAACTCCCTCTATTTTGCTATCCAATGCACCACTAACAAGCAATTGCCCCGCTCGTACTACGTCACCTTTTTTTACTAACTGGTGCCCGTCTTTTGTGTTTATCGTTTCAATTACTCCACCCATAGTGGCAATTATGCTACAAGGCTCATTTTTAGGCAAAATATATGGCTTTGGTGCTCTTTCCTTAACCTCCACCTCTGCCTTTGTTCCATTGATATTAATTCCTATCCACGCTATATCTGGCTGAGCAGTCATTACAACATTTTGAATATACTGTGTGTCGATTTTATTTTTCCACATTCCAGTTTTAAGCCCTGCATTTTGCAAGGCAAGTGTTATTTGCTCCTCTGTCATTTTTTCATTGCCCTGTATATCAACAGTCCAAATAAATAATGTCATAGAATAAATTAATATTATTGAAATAATGATTCCAAACAAAAATGCCTTTCTTTTGCGATACTTATGCACGAAAAAAGGCATGCCCTTGCGACTATATATTTGTACGGTGCAACGAGATTTTTTCACAATGGGTGGAAGCATTTTAAACCCCTGTATGCTAATATTTGCACGCATTTTTGTGTTGTCAATCCTACGCACATTCCAAAGATGTATTCCTCGCCTTGTGCAAATATTTAAAAACCTTTCTAAAAAAAAGCCCTCTATTAGTATAACAACATAGCCCTTTAATATGTTTAACAGTTTAATTAAAAACAACTTCATCACCTCAATTGTATTGTATGCCCTTTATTATTCCCTCTATCAATATATCCACATCGGTTATTGTTCGTATTTCAAGGCGCTCGCCAATAATTGTAATTGTTTTTACAGATGTTTTTATGCGTATGCTTTCATTTGCATATTCCATTATACCACTATAATTTTCTATGGTTATTTGGTTATCACCAATAACGGTTAGCTTAGGACTATCTAGCACAACCTCCTTTGGCATATCAAGCATTTCGGTTATTTTTTCCCTTGTGGTTTTTATTGGTCTTTCTTTTTTTCTTTTCAAATAAATCACCCCATAAATTATGTATATTCGTAAACAAGTTATTTTAAGCTAAATATTTGCATAAAGTAAAAAAGGGGGTGGTTATTATCAAAGATAAAAGTTTAATCATTATACTTGGACTGTTTTTATTTGCAGGTTTAATAGTAGCCCCTGCAGATTGTTTAAGTGGTGCAAGCCGTGGGCTTGACCTATGCTTTAAAATAATCATACCATCATTGTTCCCATTTTTCGTGTGCTCGAAATTGCTTATAGAATGTGGCTTTGCACAGGCTATTGGGAAATGGTGTAGCTTTTTTATGAGACCAATTTTCAACGTGCCCGGCTGTGGCTCTTTCGCATTTGTGCTTGGAATTATAAGTGGCTATCCTGTTGGCGCAAAATGTGCGCTAGAATTATATGAGGAAAATAACTGCACAAGGGCAGAGGCAGAAAGACTTATTTGTTTTTGCAATAACTCAGGGCCTCTTTTTATTATAGGCTCGGTTGCCATTGGTATGCTGTATTCCCAATTAGCAGGGATTATACTTTATGTTGCACATATTTTATCAGCAATTAGCGTGGGTATAGTTTTTAGATTTTATAAAACGAACGAGAAAATGACCTTGAAATGTGCAAGCTTTCGCATATCTCAAAGGCATACAAAAAAAACAATCGGCGAAGCCTTATCAAGCGCAATATCACAATCTGTCGAGCTTACTTTATATGTATGTGGTTTTATTACATTTTTTAGTGCATTACTTGTTATATTAGAACGCTTTGGAATTATAGGAATTTTTAGTTATATATTCAAAATTTTCGGTGCATCGCCGGAGGTTGCAACAGCGCTTAGCTATGGTTTTTTTGAAATTTCAAATGGAGTAATCCGGTTATCTACCCTGCAAATTGGAAGCCTTAAATTAGTTTTAATATCCATTATTCTTGCTTGGTCTGGTGTGTCTGTTATACTTCAAGTTACTGGAATTATTGCAAAAAGTGGGCTTAGCAGGCTAATATTTATTGGCGCAAAAGCACTTCAAGCCATTTTTGCAGGAGTATATACCTTAATAATTTTACGTTTACCACTTGGTAGCGTTGAAGTTTTTTCCAAAACTATGCCACGAGCTACAATTGCAGGCGCATTCGCATATTCAATTTTGCTTATGCTTATAGGGCTTGCGGTTTTCCTTATTATTTCAAGCCTTAGTTATTTGGGAAAAGTTGCGAAGCAACTTGCTTGCAAGCAAGCCACTCGAAGTGGCGATGCTTGCCTGCGAGAGGAAATTAATTAACATTACCATTAAATATAACAATTTGCAGCATTAATTTCCTAGCAGAGATGCAAAAAAGGCACCACTCGAATTTCGAGTGATGCCTTTAAGTATTTAAGCTAATTACTTAACTTCAACTGTTGCGCCAACTTCTTCAAGCTTAGCTTTAGTTTCATCAGCAACTGCTTTGTCTACGCCTTCTTTAACTGGCTTTGGTGCGCCATCAACAAGGTCTTTCGCTTCTTTAAGACCAAGGCCTGTAAGCTCACGAACAACTTTGATAACTTTGATTTTCTCAGCGCCTGCGCTTGCAAGAATAACTGTGAATTCTGTTTGCTCTTCAACAGCAGAAGCACCAGCAGCAGCTGGAGCAGCAGCAGCCATAGGAGCCGCAGCAGAAACACCAAATTCTTCTTCAAGTGCTTTTACAAGTTCTGATAATTCTAATACTGTTAAAACCTTTACATCTTCAATTAATTTTAATACTTTTTCGCTAGCCATTATTAATATCCTCCTAAATTTTATTTGTTTTTAATTCTAATACTAATTTCATTTAAAACACTAAATGGATTGCTTGGAAAAATTCACAGCAATATAATTACGCTTTTTGTTCTGCAATTGCGTTAAGCGCAACAACAAGACCACGGATATTGCCGTTTAATACATTTACAAAGCCTGTTAGTGGAGCATTGAAACCACGAAGTACACTTGAAATAAGCTCTTCCTTTGATGGAAGCTCTGCAAGTTGTTTAACTTCATTAGCTGAAATAACCTTACCTTCAACAAAGCCTGCTTTAATCTCGATTTTGTCATTCTTTTTTGCAAATTCTGCAATGATTTTTGCAGGAGCAACTAAGTCTGTCGCGTGAATTGCAAGCGATGTAGGACCATGTAGGATATCATCAAGCTCATCTAAACCAACTTCCTTTGAAGCAAAACGAGTTAGAGTATTTTTAACAACTGTATACTCAACGCCTGCCTTACGGAATTCGTTTCTAAGCTGTGTATCTTGCTCTACTGTTAAGCCACGATAGTCAACAAGAACACCTGCTGCTGCCGATTTAAGCTTTTCGATAAGTTCTGAAACTACCTGTTTCTTTTCTTGTAAAACCTTTTCACTTGGCATATATTCACCTCCTAATTAATATTAAAAAGGGTTCCTCGCACATAGACGCACGAAGAACCCGTATAATCATAAATTGATTTTACTTGTTATCCTCGGTAGGGCTTACCTTTTTGCCTACGTCTATGGAATCGAGTTGTATAATATCATAAGTTTCCTTATTTGTCAACCCTAAATTTATTCAGCAATTTTTGATGGGTTAATTTTTATTCCAGGACCCATTGTAGCAGAAACTGTAACGCTCTTTAAGTATTGACCTTTTGCAGCGCTTGGTTTTGCTTTAATTACTGCTGATAAAAGTGTGTTGAAATTGTCTGATAATTTTTCAGGACCAAATGAAGCCTTACCGATTGGGCAATGGATTATATTTGTTTTATCAAGACGATACTCAATTTTACCTGCTTTAATATCGTTTATAGCTTTTGCAACGTCCATAGTAACTGTTCCAGCCTTTGGATTTGGCATTAATCCCTTAGGACCTAAAACCTTACCAAGACGACCAACAACACCCATCATATCAGGGGTTGCAACTATTACGTCATATTCAAACCAGTTTTCGTTTTGGATTTTCGGAATAAGATCCTCAGCTCCAACGAAATCTGCGCCTGCTGCCTCTGCCTCTGCTGCTTTTTCGCCTTTTGCGAATACAAGCACACGAGCTGTCTTACCTGTTCCGTGTGGCAATACAACTGCTCCACGAACCTGTTGGTCTGCGTGACGTGAGTCAACGCCCAAACGTATATGCGCCTCAACCGTTTCATCGAACTTTGCTTTTGCAGTTTGTCCTATTAGGTCAACTGCTTCAGCAGGATCGTAAAGGCGGGCTTTATCAATAAGCTTTACGCTATCTTGATACTTTTTACCTCTTTTCATCGCTTTACCTCCTCGTGGTCAAACGGGAATAACTCCCCTCCCACATAATTCACCGCAAAATTACGGTGTGCCTTTTGAAAAATCAATTATTCCTCGACAGTAACACCCATACTTCTTGCAGTACCTGCAATCATAGACATAGCTGCTTCAACAGAAGCTGCGTTAAGGTCGGGCATTTTTTGCTCTGCGATTGCGCGCAAATCTGCTTGTGAAAGCTTAGCTACCTTTGTTCTGTTTGGAACGCCTGAACCACTTTCGATTTTACAAGCTTTTTTGATAAGAACAGCTGCTGGTGGAGTCTTAGTAATAAAAGAGAAAGACCTGTCACCGTATACTGTAATAACAATTGGAATTATAAGCCCAGCATCTTTTGATGTTCTTTCATTAAATTGCTTACAAAATTCCATAATGTTAACACCATGCTGACCAAGAGCAGGACCAACTGGTGGCGCAGGAGTAGCTTTACCTGCTGCTATTTGTAATTTGATATAACCCGTTACTTTTTGAGCCATAGTTTACACCTCCTAACCTACACAAATGTGGTACAAACGGGAATGTGCTTCCCTCCCACTATAAAAACGCCTACGCGAAATTATACTACTTTAATGTTATACAACAAGCTCAACTTGATTAAATTCAAGCTCAACCGGTGTTTCACGACCAAACATAGAAACAATAACCTTGATTTTCTTTTTCTCAATGCTGATTTCTTCAACAATACCAACAAAGTTTTCAAGAGGACCATGCTTAATTTTAACGCTATCACCTACTGCATAATTAAGCGTAACAACTTGGCGCTCGATGCCCATTGTTTCTATTTCTTCCTCCGTCAGTGGAATTGGCTTGGAGGCAGGGCCAACAAAGCCTGTAACACCACGAGTATTGCGCACAATATACCAAGCCTCGTCAGACATAGCCATTTTAATCATAACGTAGCCAGGGAACTTTTTGCGCATTACTACACGCTTTTTATCGTCTTTTATTTCAACTACCTCTTCAAGTGGAATTTGAATGTCAACTATAGCATCTACTAATCCACGGTTTTCGATAGTTTTCTCTATGTTAGCTTTAACTTTATTCTCATAACCTGAGTAGGTATGCACTACATACCACTTTTCCTTACTGCCCATTTTGTTGAGTAGCAGGTGCTTGTTCCTGCGTAGTGGTTGCATTTTGTGTGCTTGCCTCGTTAAATTTAGATAAACCAGTTTGGAAACCAAGGTCTAACGCCCAAATAAATAATCCAATAAGCACAATTGAAATAAGAACAATAATTGTGTTTTTTTGAAGCTGTTTATAAGTAGGCCATACTACCTTTTTCATTTCGCCACGAACATCTTTAAAATAATTTGCAATACCCGCAAAAGGGTTTTTTCTTGCTTTTTTCTCGGTCATAAAATTCAACACTCCTTAAACTATTATAATCACTAAATTACTTTGTTTCCTTGTGCGGAGTGTGCTTCTTGCAAAACCTGCAATATTTGTTCATCTCTAAACGGTCTGGGTCATTCTTTTTGTTTTTCATTGTGTCATAATTTCTTTGTTTGCATTCTCCGCAAGCCAATGTAATTTTAACTCTCATATTCGAAACCTCCAAATTTAATACGCTATTCTTCCCCGCAAAAAAAAAACGCCTACGCGGAGTGAATAACAATATATCATATTTTATAATATATGTCAATGTTTTTTTGAATTTTATTCTAATTCTAACGAGAATTATACAGTGCCCACCTTTTTGCCACTCCTTGGGTATTTCTTTGGAGTATTGGAAACTTTTTTAATTACTACTATACTATGTGTTATATCTGTTCCATCTATTGTGTGCAATTGCACCTCGGCAACCTCGCCACCAAGGAGCTTAATAAGAGGCTTAGCATTATCTAATTCCTCGTCTATTTCCTTGCCCTTCATTGCAAGCATAACGCCACCAACCTTCACAAGTGGAAGGCAGTATTCAGATAATGTAGATAAATTTGCAACAGCACGGCTAACTGCCACATCAAACTTTTCACGATATTTTACATCATTGCCTGCATCCTCAACACGAATATGCACACAATTTGCATTCAAAGATAATTCGCTTGAAACTTCCTTTAAAAAGTTAATGCGCTTATTTAGCGAATCCATAAGCGTAAGCTTTATATCGTTACGCTCAATTTTGATAGGAATGCCAGGAAAGCCTGCACCTGTACCAACGTCAACAAGTCTTGCACCATCTTTTATAAAGCCACTTTGTATACAGGTTAGGCTGTCTAAAAAATGCTTTGTCATAATTTCACTTGGTTCTGTAATTGCAGTTAAATTAATCTTTTCGTTCCATTCTAATAAAAGCTTCATATATATATTGAATTTTTCTTTTTCATTAAACATAACAAAACACCTCTGTGTCATTATAACACAGAGGTGTTCGATTTTCAATCCATAAAATCAAATGGATTTACATATTCACCATCTTTTTTAACTGCAAAGTGTAAGTGTGGTGGCTCGGCTATTTCACTGCTTGCTGTTGCGCCTACTCCACCTACCACTTCGCCTCTTTTTACTTCCTGCCCTGCTTTTACTAAATCATTGCTTTGCAGGTTCGAGTATTGTGTTTCAATGCCGTTACTATTTTTAATCGTTATGCTTGCGCCCATCATTTCATCCTTGATGGACTCTGTTACAACACCATCTGATGCTGATTTTACCTGCATACCAACATCTCCACGAATGTCAATCCCTGTGTGAATTCGCCAGTCCTGCATTGTTTTGCTATACACGAGGGCATCTGCTGAAAAGCCCTTTGTCATTTCACCTTGCAGGGGAAGCATAAGCTTTTGCGGTGCTTCGGCAGGCTTTGTGGTATTTGTAGCAACCTTTTTAACAGTTTCCTTTTTCGGAACTGGTTGTGGCTCTGGAACCACCTGCGCTATTGCAGGAACACTTGGTGGCTCTGCAAATAATGGTAATCTAGCACTTGCTTCATACGTTTTTTCTTGGTCTTCATACCCACTGGTGTAGTTTTTAACATATCCTGTAGCGCCGACTATTGCAAGCCCAAGCGCAAGGAGTATGTAAAAACCCCTGTTCCCAAGTAGCTTTGCTACTGCTTCATTCTTTGTCATTTTAGTTTTTTCCATATTAACACCTCCAAGGATATTGTTTCCATTTTAAAGGTGTTTATACATACTAAATCTTTTTAAGCTCTGCGCCCTTGTAATAGGCTTTTAAAATTTCTGGATATTTTGCGCCATTAGTTGCCATAGCATTTGCCCCGTATTGGCTCATTCCAACCCCATGCCCAGAGCCTTCGGTGGTAAATACAACATTATCACCATCAAGCTTAACCTCAAAATGTGCTGATTTTAGCTTAAACATTTCACGCATCTGCACGCCCTTTATTTGCACGCCACCAATTTCTACCAAGCCAACCGAATATCCGTCTGTATTTATAATTTTCCCAATCCACTTCTTTTTATTCTTATCAAACTTTGCATCGCTAAATTTCCCCTGAATTATCTTTACAAACTCTGCTTGACTAACAACAACCATAGAAATATAGCCATCTTTTTTGTCTTCCCCGCTACTTTTAACGCTTACAAGGTATGGCAGGTCACTCCCCCAAACATCCTTGCTTGCCTCGGTAAAGCCCCCTGCACTTGCCGAATGAAATACAGCTAAAATTGGCTGATCATCATACACCATAACCTCGCCACGAGTATCGTCTACTGCCGAGCATATTTTATTCCAATATAAATCCATCCAGCCCTGCCCATGCTTTTCAAGTAACTGTTCCTTTGTATAATATGCATTACAATGCACAGGATTAGTACACACAATTGCATCTTTATGCTCTGCTGGTGCTATGTTTGGGTCGTTAGTAAACTTTAAATATTTATAATACGCATAGGTTCTTGCGGCAACTGCCTGTGCTTTTAGTGCTTCTGTGTTAAATAATGCAGGAACCTCGGCAGGAAGAACCCCCTTTAAATATTCTTCAAAATCAACCTCTTTTGTCATGCCCTCATCTACAAAAAACACCTTTATCTGCTTTGGAATAACGCCATTTGCCTCATTAGGGCTTGTCTTGTGATTGAGCTTGCCAATAGAAGTTAGCATAACTGGCAGTGTAAATATTATAATTATAGCCCCAATATATATAAGTAATAATCGCCTCATTTGTATACCCCCCTAATTAAGTGTATTAATTATTAGATAATTTTAGAACTATCGCTATTGACACTAATTTAATTCTAATGTAATATATTATCAGAATTATAATTAAGTGAGGTGTAATATTATGAAAGAATCTAATGGTCTATTAGAGGAATTACTAAAATTAGCAGAGTCTAACAATGCTATAAGCCCAGAATTTTATGAAACTTATAATGTTAAACGTGGTCTTAGAAACATTGATGGCACAGGTGTTTTGGTTGGTTTAACCGTTATCGGAGAAGTACACGGATACATAGTTGACGAAAACGAAAAGGTTGATGTTCATGGTCGCCTTAGCTATCGTGGAATTGACGTAAATGACTTAGTTGGTGGCTGTGAAAAGGAAAATCGTTTTGGTTTTGAAGAAGTTATTTACCTTTTACTTTTTGGTAGCCTACCAAAAAAGGAACAGCTTGATTCTTTTACTGAGTTTCTAAAAGAATATCGCACCCTTCCTGCAAACTTTACTGAGGATCAAATACTTAAAACTCCAAGCCCAGATGTTATGAACAAGCTTGCTCGTACTGTGCTTGCGCTTTATTCACACGACCCAAAACCAGATGATATATCTCTTGCAAATATACTTCGTCAATCCTTAGCGCTTATTGCTCGTTTCCCAGCTATGACTGCTCACGCTTACCAAGCTAAGGCACATTACTATGACGGAAAAAGCTTACACCTACATAAGAGTAACCCAAAATTATCAATGGCGGAAGACTTTTTGCATATGATGCGCCCTGATAATAAATTTACTGATGAAGAGGCGAAAATTTTAGACCTACTGCTAATACTTCATGCAGAGCATGGTGGTGGAAATAACTCGTCATTTACAACTCACGTTGTTTCATCATCAGGAACTGATACATATTCTGCTATTTCAGCAGCGATTGGCTCACTTAAAGGCCCTAAGCACGGTGGCGCTAATAATCGTGTTATGGCTATGATGGAGGACATCAAAACAAACGTTAAAAATTGGGCTGACGAGGAAGAGGTTAGCGCATATATTAGAAAAATACTTAGCAAGCAGGCGTATGATAAATCTGGGCTTGTTTATGGTATTGGTCATGCAGTTTACACTCTTTCTGACCCTCGTGCAATTTTATTAAAGGAAAGAGCATTAAAGCTTGCAAAGGCTAAGGGCTTTGAGGACGAATTCAACCTTTATGCTCTTATAGAAAAAGTTACACCAGAGCTATTTTGTGAAATCAAAGGCACTACTAAAATTATTGCTGCTAATGTAGATTTTTACAGTGGTTTTGTTTATACAATGCTTGATATTCCTGCCGATTTATATACACCACTTTTTGCAATGAGCCGTGTTGTTGGTTGGTGCGCTCACCGTATTGAAGAGGTTACAGCAGGTGGCAGAATTATTCGACCAGCATATAAAAGTGTTGTAAAAAGAAACACCTATGTTCCAATAGACGAAAGATAAGAAAAATACTAAAATAGCAAAAGGTCATTCCTATAAATAGGAATGACCTTTTGCGCAATTCATCTTAATTACTTGAAAGTAAATTATAAAAAATTTCTGCTGCTATTGCACGGGTTACTATTTGCTTTGGTGCAAAGGCATTGCCACGAATAATTTTAAGCCCCTTTGCTATCGCCGCATAACCAATGAGCTTTCTGTCTATCATTCCCTCATCAACAAAATCTGTCTTATAGGTATCCTCAAGCTCTGCTATGTCGGTATAGCCAAGCAAACGAACAAGGTATTTTATTGCTTGCTCCTTTGTTATTTCTGCATCCTCGTCCTGTTCATAAATTGTAATTATATTTTCTGCCAGCAATCTTTCATAAAAATCATAGGTATCCGTTGTTTTATATTTTTCCATAGCAATAAGTGCTAATTTCAAATAATCTCGCTGTGTTATACTTTCCTCTGGTCTATAAAGTTCCACTTGCTTTATGACTCCACAAGCCGCCAGTGTATTTATATGCTTTTGCGAAGGGTGTCCCTCTATATCAGTAAATGAAATTGGAACATCATCTTCATAAGGCTTTCCGTATTCGTTTGTTAGCTTGCCCGTCTTTGCATCAACAAAAAGTGGCTTATTTGGCTTAAAGCTATATACCAGCATAATATCTACGTCCCTTGCGCTCTCAGGACTTGTCACATTTTTCTTTGCCTTAGCAATATATTGAAGTTCAAAGCCCACACGGGTTATAAGCTCATTATATGCAGAGGTTGCCGAAACAACACTATCAACAGGCTTTGTAAGTGGCGCTTCAACATCTGGTGCTTTGTATGAATTCATATTTACTAAAAATTTATTCCCATTAGGAAGCTTAGCATCTATAACCTCGCCTGTATATGCACTTATGTAATTATTTCCATTTATATTTGTTGAATATTGCAAATTTTTAGTATTCCCAGTAGCATCATCGTAATAACGAGTATACCCAAGCTTTACACCTATTTTTTCTTTAAACATTTTTTCTGCAACATCAACTGAAATTGCATTTGCTGGATTAGAGAATTTTTCAAAATCATCCCAAGCCACCTGTAATTCCTTTAAAGTGGAATTATTTGCACCAATTGATACAACTATATAATTATTATAATATGGCACACCATTTTCATATCGGTAAAACAAAATAGTATAGCTTCCACTATTGCGAGCAATGTAATTTTTCTTAAAATTTGGCTTAATATGGCTTGCAAGCTCTGGGCAAATTTTAGAAATATACTTTTTTGCAATGTTTTCTGCGCTGTTATAATCAATTACTGACAGCTTATAATCACCGTTAAAATCGCCATATTCATAGTGACTGTAATATATAATTCTGCCCTTTTCATCTACCTTTGCTGAAATGTTTCCACCATTTTGTGTATCTGTGTTTTCACCAGTCCAATAAAGGTGAAAAATTTGCGAATTCCTTGTCATTTCTATATTACTATTAAATTTGGTATAATTATCTTGAATATCTATCTTAGCCCTTGCACTTTTAATTGCGTTTTCAAGGAGCTTGTCCGTTTCTGCAAATGCTGGAATTGTGCTTATTATAAATATAAAAATCATTAAAATTGCTATTAACCTACTTTTCATAATCAAACCTCCCCTATAAATAATATCATTATTCAAGATTTATAGCAATGGATTTAACTAAACTGTAATGAAAAAGTAGGCGTTGCCTACTTTTTCAAGCCTTATCCTCTAAAATTAGTGCCGATAATG
This sequence comes from uncultured Clostridiaceae bacterium, assembly GCA_964455565.1. Lineage (GTDB taxonomy): Bacteria > Bacillota > Clostridia > Monoglobales > Firm-18 > CAYVWT01. The sequence goes on from CAYVWT010000001.1 coordinate 27,807, forward strand.
GTGGCTCTGCGCCAGCAAGCCCTATAACATATACCGAATAAATTTTCCCTTTTTTAAGCTCTACATCTTTAACTGTAAGCACCGTTTTATCTGTTCCTGCAACATTTATTTTAAGCGTATGCTTGCCCACACCAACAGGCTTATACATTGAAACCTGTTTATATGCAAGGTTTGAAAATAATTTTACACCTTCTTCTGTTAAAACATCAACAGCAGGGGCGTTAGGTGACAGGTGAATAGCCCGAATAAGTGAACGGTTTAGATAATGGTTAATTTCTGGTTCGTTGATTTTTTGGAGTGCAATATTTTCTAATTTGTTAATTATAGCAACTGTGCTGTGTGTTCTTGCAAACACCCATAAATTTTTTATAATTACAGGGTTTTTGCGAGTACCTGCAACAAAAACTTGAATACGCACAACACCAGATTCTACCTCTAAATAGCGAGTAGCCTTTCCATACTTTAAGTCTTTAAACAATAGCTGTCCATTTGCATAAACATCTACCGACGGAGCATTTGGGCTTGCGTGTAATAATCGTATATAAGCTGGTTTATTAAACAAAAGAATTCTCCTTTCATATTGTCTTATTACAGTATATGAGGGAGAAAGTTTTAGTGTGTTTAACAAATTAGTATTATACTAATTAACGAAAAATTAGTATCTATCATATTATATTATATTTCTGTATATAATAGATATTACGTTAGAAGGAGGTTAGATTAGTGAACCATTGCAAGAAAAAAGAAGAAAGAATTGTTGTAATAAAGAAGCCCAAACCCAAAGAAGAAGAGGATTTGGACGATTTCATATTCAAAGATGAACCTGTTAAGCTCCATTCAGAGAGGTAAGCAGGGCGCACATTTCATCATACGTTTTAGCTGCTGTAATCTGGTTTTTAATCCTAACGCTATCTGCCATACCCTTTATATACCAGATTGCATGCTTGCGAGCCTCTCTTATGCCTACATATTCACCCTTATACTTAATAATAAGCGCTATATGGCGTTTTGCAAGCTCAATCCTCTCGGTTTGTGTTGGTTTTGGCAAAAGCTCTCCTGTGCTCAAATAATGCACAGTATCCCGCAAAAGATATGGGTTGCCAAGCGTTCCACGCCCTAACATAACCGCCGAACAGCCAGTTTCGACAAGCATACGCTTTGCATCAACTGGCGAAAATATATCGCCATTGCCTACAACAGGAATATTTACAGCATTTACAACTTTTTTGATTATGTCCCAGTCTGCCTTTCCTGTGTACATTTGAGCAACTGTGCGACCGTGTATCGTAAGCATCGAAGCGCCACTTTGTTCAGCAATTTTTGCTATCTCTACTGCATTTATATTATTATCGTCCCAGCCCTTGCGAATTTTCACCGAAACAGGCACTGGCGAATTCTTAACTACACCTTCAATAACAGCGCCGAAAATATCTGGTGACTTCATAAGTGCACCACCATCTCCATTACCTGTAATTTTAGGCGTTGGGCAACCACTATTAATATCTAAAAAGCTTGCTCCATACATTAACGATTTTTTCACAACCTGCGACATAATTTCTGGCTCGTGCCCAAAAATTTGTGCGGCTGCTGGTTTTTCACAATCGTCAACATAGAGTAAGCTCGATGTTTTTTTGTCATTATAATAAAGTCCCTTAGAGCTAACCATTTCTGTAAACGTTAGCCCTGCGCCAAATTCCTTGGCAATTTCACGAAATGCCCTGTCGGTAACCCCTGCCATTGGCGCAAGAAATACGTTGTTTTGCAAATTGTAAACCAAATTAAATTTTCCCATCTTTTAGCATCTCATACAAAACACCCTCACGCAAACCACTGGTGCTAATAATTAGCGATTTTGACGATAATTTCCTCATAAGTACAGCAAGTGGCAAGCTTCCACCAATTATTATATCAGCACGAGCCTTGCCAACTCCGTCCATTTTTTTGCGTGTTTCAAGCGAGGATTTAGCAAGCTTATTGCAAAGCGCAAAAATGTCATTATCGCTCATTTCAAAGCCGTGCATAGAAACGTCATCTTTATCTCTTCTAAGCTTTTCCGTTTTACCAAGCGCCCTAATAGAGCCACCAAGCCCAACTATTGGCAGGTTTTTTGCACTTTTAATCCAATTAATTTTATCTATCTCGTCTGAAATTGCTTTTTTTGCAGCAGCAATTTCGGTCTGACTGGTTTTTTTACCCTTTAAATATGCTTCTGTAATATTTACAGCACCAAAAGGTATGCTAACAAGCCCATAATGAATTCTATCCCTAACAAGGATAATCTCTGTGCTTGCGCCACCTGTGTCAACAATAACACAATCACGAATATCCAGTGTGTTCATAACGCCAAGGTAGTCATAATATGCTTCCTTTTCACCTGTTACAACCTCAAGGTTTATTCCAAGCTCTGCAAGTGGCTTTGTTATAGCTTCAGGGTTGCTCGCTATTCTAACAGCCGCAGTGGCTATAGGATATATTTTTTCCACTTCATATTCAACTATATGGCGCTTAAATTCACGCATAACATCAAGCATTTTTGCAATCGCATTTGGCTTTAACGTTTTTTCTGCTCCCATTCCTTCGCTTAAACGCACTATTTCTTTAAATTGTTCTATAAGCTTGAATTCTCCACCGTGAACCTCTAATATATTCATTCTAACAGAGTTTGAACCAAGGTCAATTATCGCAATTTTAATTTCAAGCACCTCTTTCTTGGTTAAAAATTGAGTATTAAGGATTGATTGAATAATTTGGTGCTTCCTTAGTTATATATATATCATGTGGGTGGCTTTCTTTAAGCCCTGCCCCTGTGATTTTTGTAAATTTGCCATTTTCTTTTAACTCTTTAATTGTTCCTGTTCCACAATAGCCCATACCTGCACGAAGTCCACCAAGTAATTGGTAAACAGTATCAGAAACTGCGCCCTTAAAGGGAACTCTACCCTCAACACCCTCTGGAACAAGCTTTTTGCTGTCTGTTTGGAAGTATCTGTCCTTACTACCCTCTGCCATTGCACTAAGCGAGCCCATACCACGATAAACCTTGAACTGTCTGCCCTGATATATTTCGCTATCGCCAGGAGATTCCTCACACCCAGCAAACAAGCTACCAATCATAACAACATCAGCCCCTGCCGCAATAGCCTTTGCAAGGTCGCCAGAATATTTAATTCCACCATCAGCAATTACTGGTATCCCATATTTATGGGCAACATTTGCAACATCAAAAATTGCAGTAATCTGTGGCACGCCAATACCTGCAACAATACGAGTTGTGCATATTGAACCAGGGCCTATGCCAACCTTAACTGCATCTACGCCTGCATTTATCAAATCCTCTGCTGCCTGTGCTGTTGCAATATTGCCTGCAATAACAGGAATTTCAGGGAACTTATTTTTTAATAATTTAACTGCTTCTATAATACCCTGTGAATGACCGTGAGCAGAATCAAGCACCAAAATATCTACCTTTGCCTCTATTAACGCCGCCGCTCTTTTTTCCAAATCTGCAGTAACTCCAACTGCTGCTGCAACAAGCAAACGTCCACCCTCATCACGAGCTGAACTCGGATACCTAACTGCTTTTTCAATATCTTTTATAGTAATAAGCCCTTTTAGTGTGCCATTTTCATCAACTATTGGAAGCTTTTCAATTTTATGCTTTTGCAGAATCAACTCTGCCTGTGCAAGGGTTGTCCCCTCTGGCGCAGTAACTAAGCTTTCACTTGTCATAACCTCTGAAATTTTGCGTGAAAAATCCTTTTCAAAGCGCAAATCACGGTTAGTTAAAATACCAACCAATTTGCCATCCACAGTAATAGGCACACCACTTATTTTATATTTACCCATTAGCTTGTCTGCATCCTGCAAGGTATGCTCTGGTGAAAGTGAAAATGGGTCCACAATAACACCATGCTCTGAACGCTTAACCCTGTCAACCTCCATAGCTTGCTCGTCAATTGACATATTCTTATGAATAACGCCCACACCACCCTCACGAGCAATTGCAATTGCAAGGCGTGATTCTGTAACAGTGTCCATCGCTGCACTTATAATAGGAATGTTTAGGTTTATTTTTTTTGTAAGCTTAGTCGAAAGGTCAACCTCGTTTGGAAGTATCTCGGACTTTTGTGGTATAAGCAAAACATCGTCAAAGGTTAAACCTTCTTTTATAAATTTCTCTTCAAACAACATTTAATCGACCTTCTTTTCAAAATTTAATTTAGTATTACATAGTATATCAAAAGTTAACCCTATCAGTCAACACATAAATTTATACAAATTTTATTCCTCAATTATTTTTTCAAGTATAATTTTGTACAACTGCGCTGCCTCATTTTCAAAACGCTTTGCAATTTCCTCGGCAGACGCTCTTGTTCCTGCAAAAAGGTTCACTTCAAGAAGTGGCACACCACTTTCATATATTCCACATTTTGCAAGGTATTTCTTGCGGTCAATCGGAACAATGTCTGCAACAATTTCCCTACCCCTCGCCATTTGCGAAAGGGTTTCCTCTGACGTATCATCAATTCTATCACGAATGCTAAGCGGTATCTTGTCCTTAAAAAGGCGCAATGTTTCAAGACCTTTTTCCGTTATGTCATACCTATGCTCTCCCTCAACCGTAACAGTTGTCACCATTTGAAGCTTAACCATATCAAGCATAAAGTCTATCATAGTAAAATAGTCTAAAATTTCACTCCAAACAAGCGTTTCTTGCAGGTTTCCCTCTGTCATAGAAAGCTTAAACGAACGGAGCGTATATAAAATTATTAACCTTGTTTGCACATCATCAAAATACATTTTCATCACCCATAGTATATAATACCACAATTTACATTTATTTAAAAGTATGTTATTATAAATTTAGGTGATTTTTTTGAAAAATAATAAATTTATTATAAACAATTTTGAAAAAAGTGGAATAATTGACGTAGGTTTTGCAAAGGTTGAAGCAGAACTTCCTTTTGCTATATCTATTATTGTTCCGCTGTCTAACTATGTAATACAGGGAATTACAGATAAGCCAACCTTTGAATATTTTCATCATTATAGGACAGTAAATGCTTTTATAGACAATGCCCTGCTAAAATGTGGGCTTGAAATTGGTAGAATGGGTTATGACTATTTATGCGTTGGTTCATCTCATTCAGTTGGCGAATATACTGGCAAATTCCAACATAAAACTGCGGCTCGCCTTGCAGGGCTTGGCAGAATTGGGAAAAGCGCACTTTTTATTTCAGATAAATATGGCGCAGGGGTTAGGCTCGGCACAATACTAACTAATATGCCCTTTGACGCAGCAACTCCCTTAGAGAGCGATTGTGGAACTTGCAACGATTGTGTCACAGAATGCCCTGCAATGGCAATTAGAGGCGTAAATTTTCACCCTAACATTAAACGAGAGGAAATGTACGACGCCAAAGCGTGTAGCGAATATATGAAACGCAATTTTCAACATATCGGCAGAGGCTCTGTGTGTGGGATATGTATTAGGGTATGTAAGGGGTAATAATATAGATTAAAACCAATATTCCCTCATTTTTTCGAGGAAATCTTTAGTTATTGGGTATCCCGAACTCTCACCAATTATTGAATCTATATCACAATATGGACATATTGCGGTACCACTAGTATCCATAACCCAATCTGATATTTCTTTTGGATTAAAGATTTCTAAACAGTAAAAGCACCCACAATTGCTATCTTTTAGCAATTGTTCCTTATGATTTGAACAATATTGATGTGCTAACACAATTTCAGACTGAAAATCCATATTTAAACCTCCCAATATAAATGTTACTAAAATAATTATATAACACAATTTTCCAAATATCAATAAATATCTTTCTATAAACAATAGGGTCGAACCTATAGCCCGACCGTGGCATTTGCAAAGCAAATGCAGTAGGGTTGCACCGAAGGTGCAAGTTCGATCCCAACACATATTATAATAAAAAAATACACTACAAAATCTGCAGTGTATTTTTTGGTGGGAACAATAGGGATCGAACCTATGACATTCTGCTTGTAAGGCAGACGCTCTCCCAGCTGAGCTATGCTCCCATAATTTAATTTAACTTATTTAACAAGTGATACTAATTTCATTTTAAAACATTGAATAGATTGTTAGGATAATTTTTGTCAGACAAGGCGCAGGTTCTTTTGAATACTGTATGTATTCAAAACGGTTCTGCAACGCAGTATGGCGGAAATTTTACAACAAGATATTTGATGCTTTTAAATTGAAATTAGTATTTAATAGAAGTCTGAAGCCAAAAGTCGGACTAAATCGCAACCTTTGACCTCGTTCGACCTCGAATGGTGACCCATAGGGGAATTGAACCCCTGATTCCGCCGTGAAAGGGCAGTGTCTTAACCTCTTGACCAATGGGCCATACTTAAAATTACTTGGTAGCGGCAGGTGGACTTGAACCACCGACCTAACGGGTATGAACCGTTTGCTCTAGCCAGCTGAGCCATGCCGCCACATAAGCCGCCGTTAACCAGCGGCAAATGATATTCTAATACACATTGACACATTTGTCAACACTTTTTTGCAAAATAATTTAAAAAATGTTTTATACACTCATAAAAATTTCTTCAAACCTTACTGCATCTATCGTTTCAATCTCTAATAATTCGTTTGCAACAGCAATAAGCTTTGGCATATTTTGTGTAATTAATTCTGTGCAATGCTCGTAAGCTGTGTCGATAAGCGTCTTAATTTCTTCATCAATTTGCGCCGCAACATTTTCGCTGTAATGAGGTGTTTGTGAATAATCCTTGCCTAAAAATACCTCTGGGTTTGCAGAGCCAAATGTCATTGGCCCTAAGGTATCACTCATACCATACTTAACAACCATACTCCTTGCAAGTGCTGTTGCACGCTCAATATCGTTTGAGGCACCTGTTGAAATATCGTCAAGAGATAGCTTTTCTGCCACTCTACCACCAAGTAGAACGGATATAGTGTCTATCATTTCAAGCTTAGATGAGTAATATCTATCCTCGGTAGGCAAATGCAAGGTGTAACCACCTGCGCCACCACGAGGGATAATTGAAACCTGATGAACAGGGTCCTGTGATTTTAGAAGCCTTGTAACAACTGCATGACCTGCCTCATGATATGCTGTGAGCTTACGCTCTTTTTCACTGATAACACGAGCCTTTTTCTCTGGCCCTGCAATAACCTTTATAATTGCATCTTCAAATTCTTTCATTCCGATAACTAATTTGTCACGTCTTGCAGAAAGTAGGGCTGCCTCATTTGAAAGGTTTTCCAAATCTGCCCCAGAAAAGCCTACTGTAGTCTTTGCAATAACAGATAAGCTTACATCATCAGCAAGTGGTTTTTTGCGTGTGTGTACCTTTAAAACTGCTTCCCTACCCTTAACATCTGGAGCACCAACGTGAACCTGTCTGTCGAAACGTCCTGGGCGTAGAAGTGCTGGGTCTAATATGTCTGGTCTGTTAGTTGCCGCTATTATAATTACACCTTGATTATCACCAAAGCCATCCATTTCAACCAAAAGCTGATTGAGTGTTTGCTCACGCTCATCATGACCACCACCAAGCCCTGCGCCACGGTGACGACCAACTGCGTCAATTTCGTCTATAAATACAATTGAAGGAGCTGCCTTTTTAGCTTGCTCGAATAAATCACGCACACGAGATGCACCAACTCCGACAAACATTTCAACAAAGTCTGAACCACTTATGCTGAAAAATGGCACGCCTGCCTCGCCTGCAACTGCCTTTGCGAGTAAGGTTTTACCTGTTCCGGGAGGCCCTACCAAAAGCAAGCCACGAGGAATTCTTGCGCCAAGCTCTAAAAACTTTTTAGGCTGCTTTAAGAATTCAACTATCTCTTCTAATTCGGCTTTTTCTTCATCTGCGCCTGCAACATCTTCAAAGGTTACTTTTTTAGCATTTTCATTTACCATTTTCGCCTTACTCTTACCAAACTGCATAACCTTTCCGCCGCCGCCACCCTGTGACTGCTGCAAAAAGAACACCCAAAACACAACAAAAATTACAACAAGAACAAGTGTTGGCAAGATTGTTATCCACCAAGGTGGAGCTGTTGGTGGCTTTGGATTAAATTTTAGCGTGCCTGCGTCCATTTGCTTTTTAATAGTATCGCCCAAATCACGATACAGAACGTCCAAAGTAGGTATGGTTACCTCCATTTTCGTTCCATCGTTAAGTATTGCAGAAGCTTTTTGCTCTACTATTTCAAGCTCTTTTACATTTCCTGTTTGAACTGCCTTGTATAGGTCGGAATACATTTTTGGTTGACCTGTTGGCATACTTGTATATAAGCCGAAAATTATCAATATAACTGTAAATAACAGTATATAAAAGCTTATACCTTTTACATATTTGTTCATATTTTCACCTCATTAATGTTGCGCTAATTTATATTATCTCCAATATGTTAACACAATAATATCAAAATTACAATTTAATTTTATATTACAAACACAAAATTTGTTCTATTTTCCATAAATAGAACGCTTTAACGCCCCTATGTATGGTAGATTTCTATATTTATCTGCGAAATCAAGACCATAACCAACAACAAATTCATCTGGCACTTCAAAGCCAACATAATCTGCATCAAATTTCACCATTCGCCTTGATGGTTTGCTAAGCATAGTCACTACCTTTATGCTGTTCGCACCCCTCTTGGCAAGTAGCTTTTGAAGTGTTGATAGGGTTACGCCTGTGTCAATAATGTCCTCTATAACAAGCACATCTTTGCCCTTAATGTCAACGTCCAAATCCTTTTTAATTGTTAGCTTTCCAGAGGATATAGTTTCCATTCCATAGCTCGACACGCTCATAAATTCAATGGTTACAGCCATTTTTAAATAACGAATAATATCTGCTGCAAAAAAGGCACTACCTTTTAAAACAAATATAGCAACAATGGGCCTATCACCATAAAATTCGTTAATCTCTTTCGTTAATTCTTGAACACGCTTTGCAATTTGCTGTTCGGTGAAAAGCACCTTTTCTATGTCATTTGTCATTTGATTGCACCCCATTAATAGTTATTATACCACTATCAAGTGATACATTAATCCCACCTGGTAAAATAGTGCATTTGCCACCATAATTTTTTTCTGCAATTGAAATAATTGAATCAATATGCACAAGCCCAATTTCTTTTTCAACCTCTTTTGGTAGGGCAAGCCTTAAAAGTCTACGTTTTATTGCAAGTGGCAGGGGGTTAAAGCTTTTTACTTCTATCCTTGCTGAATTTTCATTAAATAATATATATTTATCCACAATGGTGTTAGTATATTCCTGCAAAAATTCTTCTTCGGTGGCTAATATTTGTATAGTCCGTGAAATCGTGTCAATCCCTGCTCTTTGCAAAATAGGTGGCATTACGTTATGACGAATATCGTTCCTTTTATAATTGTCTTCAAAATTTGTAATATCTATTCGTGGAGTTAAATTATTTCCCACGCAATATTCCTCAATTTCCTGCCTGCTAATTTCTATCATTGGGCGAATAATTTTGCCCCTAATTGGCTTTATTCCTGTTAACCCACTTAGCCCACTTCCACGCATTAGGTGCATAAAAAAGGATTCTGCACTGTCATTTGCACTATGTGCAGTTGCTACCACGCTATTTGGAATTTGCTCTATTAGGCTGTCAAAATAATTATAGCGAACCTCTCGTCCTGCTGTTTCAAAGGAAATTTTATGCTCCTTTGAATATTGCAAAACGTCTACTTTTTCGCTAAATGCCTTAATTCCTAAGATGTTGCAAGTGTTATGGAAAAACTGCTCGTCCTCATCTGCCTCATCACGAAAGCTATGGTTAACGTGCGCCGCACACAGCTTGAAGCCACGAAGTGCACGCAAATCATTCAAAATACTTAGCATACAAAGTGAATCGTGCCCACCAGAAACAGCCGCAATTACTACCGTTCCCTTTTTAATCATATTAAATTTATCTATCGTAAGTAAAACCTTTTTCTCTAACCTATTCATTTCTTACCCTTCTCGGTGTTCAGTATCTATTGACATAAAACGAGTAAATTCTCCCTGCCATTTTAGATGAACCCTGCCTGTTTCACCACTACGATGCTTAGCGATAATAACCTCTGCCTCACCTGGGAATTCGCTATCCTCCGGGTGATAATAATCATCACGGTACAGCATCATTACAATATCTGCATCTTGCTCTATCGCACCAGACTCACGAAGGTCTGAAAGCATAGGCCTTTTATCCTGACGTTGTTCACTTGCACGGCTTAATTGCGAAAGTGCTACAACCGGAATTTGCATATCCTTTGCAAGCATTTTAAGCGAGCGAGATATTTCCGAAATTTCCTGCTGACGGTTATCCGTACGTCTTGAAGCCTGCATTAGCTGAATATGGTCGACAATTATTAAATCTAACCCATGCTCTGCTGATAGCCTTCTGCATTTTGCACGCATTTCCATTACAGAGGTTGCCGCTGTATCATCAATATATATAGGTGCTTGTGATAGTATGGAAAGCGCAGTTGTAAGCTGTGCCCAATCGTTAGGCTGCATTTTTCCTTCTTTAATTTTGCTACTTTCTATCATTGCCTCTGAAAACCAAATTCTATTAACAATTTCCTCTTTACTCATCTCTAAGCTGAAAATTGCTACCTTAGAATTCTTTTTAAGTGCGGCGTGTTGGGCTATGTTAAGCGCAAAGCTCGTCTTACCCATAGCAGGCCTTGCCGCCACAAGTATTAGGTTTGATTTATTAAGCCCAGATAAAATATCATCTAACCTGCCAAAGCCAGTAGGCACACCTGTTATCTTTGTTTTACTTGCCGCTTGCTCGGATAGGTGTGCAAAATTTACAGAAAGTATATCTCGAATTGGAATAAAACCAGACATATCACGGTTTTGTGCTATGTCAAATATTTTTTGTTCTGATAAGTCAATTATTTTCTCTGTTGCTTCCTCACCCTCATAGGCAAGGCTTGAAATTTCGTTTGCTGTTTCTATTAGTCGCCTTCGTGTTGCATAGTCTGACACAATTTTTGCATAATGTCGTACGTTGGCACTTGTTGGAACTGCTGTTGCAATTTCAACAAGATACATCTCACCACCGATTTTATCAAACGTACCCCGCCTTTTAAGCTGTTCTGCAAGAGTGATTACGTCTATCGGCCTGTCTATATTAAATAGGTCTAAAACTGCCTCGAATACTTCTTTATTGCGTGGGTCATAAAAGCCTGTGGGTTGCACAAGCTGCATAACAGAGCCAACACAATTCCTGTCAAGTAGCATTGCGCCTAAGACAGATTGTTCTGCCGCCTCGTTATATGGAGTTACCTTTACAATTGAGGTATCCATCAACCTTCCTCCACCACAACTTTAATGCTTGAAGTAACCTGTGGGTGTAACCATACAGGCACGTCCTGAGTTCCTGTTGTTTTAATACCCTCGTGTGCATCTATCCAACGCTTGTCCAGCTTGATTTTATGTTGTTTTTCCAAAACCTCTGCAATATCCTTTGCTGTTACCGAACCAAAAAGCTTGCCACTTGCGCCTGCTTTTGCTTTAATCTTTACTTCTAATTGCTTTAACCTTTCAGAAAGCTTTTTAGCGGCTTCAAGCTCAGCCTCCTTACGGTGCAGGCTTGCCTCGTGCTTGCCCTTTAAAACATTTAGGTTTGTAGCAGTTGCCTCGATTGCAATGCCTTTTGGGAAAAGCGAATTGCGTGCAAAGCCATCTGCAACGGTTACTATTTCACCCTTTTTTCCTGTTCCTTTTAAATCCTGCAATAATATTATCTTCAATGTATTATCCCCCTACTCCTCTACTTTATCTATAGCATTTTTCAACATTTCAACTGCTCTATTCATTGAAATACCTTGTAATTGTGCGCCTGCGACAGTCATATGACCACCGCCGCCTAAAACCTCTAATACAATTTGAACATTAAAACTACCAAGTGAACGCGCACTTATAATTACTTTATCATCATTTTTGCAAAGCACAAATGATGCAGTTATTCCAGATATATTAAGCAACTCATCTGCCGCTTGGCTGGTTATTAAATTCGCCTGTTGCTCTTCCTCATTCCATACAGAGATTGCAATAATGTCTTTGTAAATTTCAGCATTTGAAACAATTCTTGCCTTTTTAATATATGTTTCAATATCGTTTTGGAAAAGACGCTTTACAGCAGTTGTATCAACACCCATTCTTCGCAGGAATGATGCTGCCTCGAATGTTCTTACCCCTGTTTTTAAGGTAAAGTTTTTTGTATCAAGCGTTATGCCAGAATACAAGGCCTGTGCTTCGTTTGCTGATATTTTAGGGTTTTCCTCCATATATTGAATAATTTCAGTTACCATTTCACTTGCCGATGATGCATACGGTTCGTGATATGTCAAAACTGCATCATCTATAAATTCTGTTCCACGCCTATGATGGTCTATTAAAACAATATCTTCTATTAAATTTAATAGCTTTGGTGATTCTGTATAGCTTGGATTGTGAGTATCTACAACAATTAAAAGTGAATTATCTGAATACATTTGAAGTGCCTGTGCCTCTGAAATAACAAGCTCTTTGTAGCCTTCGTCATTTTCTACACTATTCAAAAGCCCCTTTGCAACGCCATGAATTGGCGCAGAAACTATATATGGCCTTACGCCACGGTTTAGTACCATTCTACAAAGCCCTATTGATGCGCCCATACTATCGGCATCTGCATTGCGATGCCCCATAATAAATACTTCACTTGCTTGGTCTATAAGCTCTCTAAGGGCATACGCAACAACCCTTGGTTTAACCTTTGTATTTTTTTCAAAGCTTTCAGAATGTCCTCCAAAGAAACGAAAATGCTCGGAGTCCTTTATTGCTACTTGGTCACCGCCACGCCCTAATGCCATATCGACCGATGCCCTTGCAAATGCGTCGCTTTTGCAGATACTATCACCCTTACCAATGCCTATGCTTAATGTAACAGGAATTTTGTTGCCAACACTTATCTCGTGAACCCTATCTAATATGTCAAATTTTTTCTCTATCGCTTCATCAAGGTTTTGATTTTGAAATATTACATAATATTTATCCTTTTCATATTTCCTTGCAACACCACAAACTCCACTTACCCAACCATTAATCATTTGCTCTATTGTTGCAGAAAGGTGTGCATGCTCGGAATCCGGGGTATTTTTAAGCAATTCATCATAATTATCCACGATTAAAACACAGGAAATAGCTTGAACATTCTCAAACTTCTTTAAATTCTCACGCTCTAATGTGCGGTCTATCCAATATAGCACGATAGAATAATTTTTAGCCTGTTTATCCATAAATTCCACTACATTTCCTACCACTTGATAATACTTATCATTATGGTCTACAAATATAGAAATATCATTTTTATTTTCTAAAATTTTTAGAATTTGAACATCTGGCACAACAGCTTGTATTGGCTGTTCAATTGCATTTGCCTGCACTATATCAGAAAATTTTCGATTGCACCACATCACTGTTCCAGAAAGGCTTAGAACCATCATTGGAAGAGGAAAATTTATCATTGAATCTTTTGTTGCATTATCTAAATGAAATGTTAAATTTTCAATATAGCTTGCAATTTGCTGTTGCTTTGTTTTTTTATTTGTGATGTAGTAAACAGAAAGTGCACCAGCAACAATAATTTCACCTGTTGCTACATAGTACTGTCCTGCGATAATTGTGGCAATTACAAACATAGCAATAACTACAAAATATATCCTTACACCCATTATTAGCTTTGTAAAAAACCGTTTATTGTCCATCTTGTTCCCTCCTCGGGCTTAGCTTTCGGAAATCAAAAAAAGAATCGATTGTTGCCGCAAAAACCAATAAATAAATTATTATGGAGGATAACCAAAACCCCACAACAAGAATTGCTACATATATTAACATTCTTGCCCAGCTGTTGTCAACTTTCTTGCGCACTTGAAAATCGAATAACGAAAAACCACATACTGCCATAGCACCCATAATAACTACTGCAATGTTTAAAAATGCTGCATTAATCTTAGGAAGTGGGAAAGCAGAAGCACCAATTAGTGAAACTAAAAGTGCAATTATAGTAGTTTTAGAAATTTTAAACTCACAAAACATAGGGAAATTTGAAACGTCAAATTTAAAAAGCCCTAATATTAGCTTAATTACCATAAAAGCCACAAAGCTAAATGCAAGCATTGAAAGTATCATAATTGCTGGAAAAAGCAGCATATACATATTTGATATATAGGTTAGTATATTCCCTATTTCACCACGAAAGGCTGTTGCATTTTCTACTGCTATATTACCAAGCATTTTTTGTAGCTGATCAACTGGAACCGTTTCAAAGGTTTCTCTAACCTGTGCAAAGCTTTCATTTATTACAATATTTATTATGTTTTGCCCAAGTTTCATATTTAACTCTGAAATTGACGCAACAAAAGAAAGCACCATTGCCCCTGACGAAAGGAGCACACCCTGCAAAAATTGAAGCCTGCCCCTAAATGTTAAAATCATTATAGGTATAACAGATGCCATCATTATAAATGAAACTATAGATAATATTGTTGAAATCATCACTCGTTTACCTCGTACTATATATTAAAGAATATTATACCATTATAATTTATTAAAAGCAAATATATTGACGATTTATGTAAAAAATTTTATATAAATAATTACCATAATATGACAATTCTCACTTTGTGTTTATACTATAATAAATAGACAGGCTATTATACTTATGATAAGGAGGTTTATTTGTGGAAAAAAGTAGCGTTTTATCACAATATACCATAACCAAAAAACGGTTTTTAACAATTAGGAGTTCGCTTGGTGGCGCTATAAGCTTTTTGCTTGGGCGAGCAGTTATATTTGGTGTGATTTCACCATTTGGTCTTGCATACCTTGCGGCGTATGTTGGGAATAACCCAACAAAATCTTGGCAATGTGTTATAGTTGCCCTGCTTGCGCTTGGTGGTGCACTTACTGCTGGCTTTGATGTGGTTTTTATAAAGTATATGCTTGCCTTTGTGCTTTTTGGGCTTATATATATAGCAGTGACGACCCTAACAGACAGCCGAAAAAATTTTACTGTCGCTGGAATTGCAGGTGCTTCTCTCGCAATTTCAGGCATAGTTTTTGCCTCGCAAACTGGGTTTGTAGCGTATGATTTAATAATGCTTGCTATTGAATCTGCCCTTTGTACCGTTTTTACACTTATTATTCAAAAATCGCTCCCTATGGTTTACACAACATTTGGCACAAGGCAGGTACAAACCGAGGAGCTTATTGGGCTTTACGTCCTGCTTGCACTATCAGTTTTAGGCTTTAATGGGCTTTCGGTTACAGGAATATCTATTGGAAACTCCCTTGCGGCGCTTGTTATTATGGTTGTTGCTCTTGTGGGAGGTGTGTCCGTTGGCGCTACTGGTGCTATTGGTGTTGGAATAATATGCTCGATGAATTCATTCCCCGCAACGGAGCTTTTAGGTGTGTATGGTTTTTGTGGGCTTGTAGCAGGAATTATGAGCAAATTTAACCGTGCAGGTATTATTCTTGGTTTTGTAGTCGCAAATTCTGCACTTTCTTTATACTATGGTGGCTTTGACGGTGGTGTATTTACTATTTTCGAGCTTACACTTGCCACCTTATTATTCTGTTCCATTCCAAAATCAATAATAATAGAATTAGAGCAGTTAGTTGCTAAAAGTAGGTCAAGTAGCACAGTTACACAAAAATCTATTGATGCTATAACCTCTAAGCTAAACAGTATTTCTGCATCATTTGAACATCTTGCTAATACATTTTCAGATATTACAATGCCAAAACAAATTGATAATTTTGCAGATTACACAATCCTATTTGACAAGACAGCCGACAAAATATGCAAGCGTTGTGGGCTCAAATTTATTTGTTGGGAGAGGGAATTTAGCTCCACCTACGACGCAATGACAAAGCTTGTCCCAATACTTAAAGAGCGTGAAGGGGTTAAGGTTACAGATGTTATACCTTACTTTGCAAACAAATGTGTTAAAATAGGCGAATTCATACAGGAATTAAACAGGGTTCATAGCAAATATAAGTTAGATATGCTATGGCAAAGTAGGGTTAACGAGAGCAAAGGACTTGTTTCGGAGCAGCTTTTGGGTGTCTCTAAAATAATGGATAACCTTGCAAATGAAGTGGACAAGCAGTTTATATTTGACACTCGCCACGAAAATCAGCTATATATCGAGCTTGAAAAGGCAGGGATTAAATGTAGTGATATTAGTGCTTTTAAAAATAGTTATGGCAGATATGAAGTTTCAATAAGAACAAAAGCGTGTGGGGCAGAAAAAAAATGTGATAGCGAAATAATACCAATTGCTTCAAAGGTGCTGGGCAGGCAGATGTGTAACCAGCAAGAGGCTTGTGGAAGCTTGCAGGGCAGCACAAAATGCACCATTAAACTTATAGAACACGAAAAATACTCTGTAACCTGTGGTGCAGCAAGGCGCACCAAGGACGGGCAGACAGAATGTGGCGATAATTACAGCTATATGCCTATTTGTGATGGAAAATATGTTCTTGTTTTAAGCGATGGTATGGGCTGTGGGAAGACAGCCGCAAGCCAATCTAACACAACTATCGAGCTTTTGCAACACTTTTTAAACGCTGGCTTTGACAAGCAAAGTGCAGTTAGAATGATAAATTCTGCCCTGCTAATTAAACCTTCAGATGAATGCTTTGCAACAATAGATATAACGGTGCTTGATTTATTTAGTGGTGAGGCAGAATTTATTAAAATTGGTGCAAATACTACCTATATTAAAAATGAAAATGGCATTCAAAAGATAAATTCAACCTCACTTCCAGCAGGTATTCTTAGCAGTGTTGATATGGAAACCTCGAAAATGACTGTTAAAAATGGTGATTATATAATTATGCTAAGCGACGGAGTACATAGTGCTTGTGATAACTGGATAGAAGATTTTTTATTAAATCACGATTATAATTCCACTCAAATATTTGCTGACGAAATTATTAATGAAGCAATTAAAATTAAAGATGGAAAAATAGACGATGATATGACGGTTATAATCGCAAGCATTGTATAATGGAAAAGTTGCGAAGCAACTCTTTCGCAAGCAAACCCCTAAATGGGGTGAAGATTGCTTGCGTGGGGAAATTACATATTTACTTTTCACATATAAATATTTTATGAGTAATTTCTCAGCAACTGTATAAACTCTCAAAATATGGTAATAATGTGATTAAATGGAGGTATATATATGACAAACAAAAGCGCTAAGCGAGTGGTTATAATAAATGACTTAAAAAGTAGCTGTATTGAACAGGCAATTTTTATATTAAAAGATAATGAGCCTTCCGAGTGTAGCACCGATATTATGGAGGAGGCAAACCAAATAGTATATAGCTATATTAGGCAGGTTCAGGCAGGGCAATTTAATAGGGATATAACGAAAAAAAATAAATGGTTTAAATGGCGAGGGCAGCATTAAAAAAATGGACTTACTCTAAATAAGTAAGTCCGTTTTTTAAGCCCTATTCTTCATATCAAGAATTTTTCCCTCATACATACGCTTACCTGAAACCTTAATATTCAAAGCCTTTTCGTATGCTTTTATAACCGAATATTCCTTTAATGTAACTATTGAAACCGCCAAACCCTTATTCCCATTCCTGCCAGTTCTTCCTACTCTATGCAGGTATTCCATAGCATTTTGTGGCATTGTCACATTAAATACACACGAAATTTCATCTATATGAAGTCCCCTTGCAGCAATGTCGGATGCAATTAGAAATTGCAATTTACCTGTTTTAAAATCCTCCATCGTGCGTTTCCTGTCAAGCTTTACGTTTGCACCGTGGATATTTTCAGTAGGCATTTTATGATAGTTAAGCTTATCGGTCGCCAGTTCAATTTCATCTGCTTGATTTATGAATATCATAGCCCTTTGTGGCTTTAATATCCCTGCAAGCTTCCTTAGAACCTCAATTTTATCCCTTTGCTCGGCAATAAAATATATGTGCTCAATTGTTTCTGGAACAGAAATCTCGTTTCCAACTGTAATTACTCTTGCCTCTTTCATAAGCGCTTTTGCCGAATTTACAGTTTCGTCAGAAATTGATGCAGAAAAAAGCAACATTTGCCTATCCTTTAATGTGGTTTTAATAACTGCTTTAATGCTTTCTAAGTTGTTTTTATCCATCAATTTATCTGCTTCGTCTATTACAATTGTTTTTATTGTATGTGCAGATATTTTCTTTTTCTTAATCAATTCCAAAATTCTGCCTGCTGTACCTACAATAATTTGTGGCTTTTCCTTTAATTTTTCTATTTGCCTTAGGATATTCACATTGCCGACAATGGGAACACCAGTAATTTGCAAGCCAGAATTTTCAGCTAAACGCTCTATTTGGCGTTGTATTTGAACTGCAAGCTCGTGTGTTGGCACTAAAACCAATGTATTCATCTCTTTTGTCGCTTGTTTAAGCCTTTCAAAGAGAGGCAATAGATATGCTAATGTTTTGCCACTACCTGTTTGCGATTGCACGATTAAGTCTTTATTTTCTAATATTAAAGGAATTACCATTGCTTGTACATCGGTTGGGGTTACAATATTTTCTTTGTTTAATGCGTCCACAAGCACTTGGCTTAGGTTTTCAAATTTACTTGTCATAATTCTCCTTAATTGCACTTAGAGTACCCACAATTTGGGCAGGTTGCACAGCCCTCTGCTAAATGCAAATGAGTCTTACATTCTGGGCATTTGTTAGGCGAAACATCCTTAGCGGCCTCAATTGCACCATTAGGATTATGCTTAAAATATTCCTTTTCTAATGCCTTTGCTATAATATCGGCGCAGGACATACCATTTATAGTGCGCTCACCCTTACTTTTTACAACGGTGCAGGCAGCACATTTTATGCCTTTTAGCTGGTCAACAATTTCATAAACCTTTGTACCAGAGCGTAGCGCAAGCGAGATTAGACGATTAAGCCCTGCAATGTTAGACTCACAAGTACCACTTTTTGAAGTGTTTATAAAAGTTTCAACTATATTATTGTTAGCATCTCTATTAATGGTTAAATAAAACGAACCACAAGCATTATAAAATTTATTAGTACTGCCCGTAGTCTCACCAAACTCGTTTCTGCTTATTGGCTCGATATGGTCAAGCAGATGTTTTTCCTGCGCTGTTTCAGTAGCTGACGAGGTTGTTGTTAATATTCCACTTCTTGCACAACCGTCACGGTAAATTGTAACACCTTTTAGTCCCATTTCCCAAGCTTTTGTATATAAATCCTTAACCTGCTCTACTGTGAAATCGTTAGGCACATTTACAGTCGATGAAATAGATGCATCTATATACTTTTGTGATGCAGCCTGCATTTTTAGCCTTTCCAAATAATTTAGCTCCATTGCTGTTGTAAAATATTCTGGAAGCTCATCTTCGGTATCTATGTCGTTAAGGTTCATATATTGCTGAACAATTGATGTGTAAATGGTGTAATATACGTCCTCACCGTGGAGTGATTCTGTCTTGCGCTTATACGATTTTGCATAAATCGGCTCAATTCCACCTGAAATACCAAGCATTGTGGAAAGCGTGCCGGTAGGCGCACAGGTTAAAAGCTGTGAATTACGAAGCCCATACTGTGCCACTAAATCCTTTACGTCCTCCGAAATATTAGTCTGATAGAATTCACTTGCCATAACTGCGCTCTTATTATACTTAGGATATGCCCCATTTTCCTTAGCCAAAAGTGCTGATTGCTCAATCGCTGCATTTACCATAGTATAACCAATTTTGTTTGATACATTAACTGCTTCATCACTGCCATACTTACAGCCAATTTGGATTAGCATATCACCAAGCCCCATGATTCCAAGCCCAATTTGTCTCCAATTTCTAACACTCTCACGTTGCTCTGGAAGGGGGTGAAGCTCTAAGCCCTCATCAATTACCTCATTTAGCGCAATAACTGCTTTTTTAACAGCCTTTGCAAATTCAGCATAATCAAATTTCGCCTTTTCACTAAATGGCTTTATAACAAATTTAGAAAGATTAACACTACCAAGCAAACAGCTACCACCAGCAGGCAAAGGCTCCTCTGCGCAAGGATTTACTCCTGCATATTCAAATTCATCATCTTCACTTAGCAAATTCCAGTTTTTAATTCTATCCCAAAAAAGAATCCCAGGCTCTGCCATATTCCAATTATTTTCGCAAAGTTTTTCCCAAAGAGCCTCTGGGTCTACCTCTCGCTCTATAATCTCACCTGTTTCAGGGCGCACAAATTTCAATTTCCACTGCTCGCCATTTAAAAGGCAATTCATAAAATCATCAGATATTTTAACAGAAACATTTGCCTTTGTAACCTTTGTTAAATCATTTTTAATATCAATAAACTTTTCAATATCAGGGTGAGAACAATCCATAGACAGCATAAGCGCACCACGTCTGCCAAATTGCCCAATAAGCTCTGTAACCATACTATATAGGTTCATAAAACTAACTGCGCCTGTTGTTTCCTTTGCAGCATTATTAATCTTAGCACCAGTTGGTGATAGCTTTGATAAATCAACGCCACACCCTCCACCATAAGAATATGTTCTGGCAAGCTTTTTAGCACAGTCAAAAATGCTTTCTATATTGTCCTCTGGTGGGTCAATAACATAGCAGTTTGAAAAGGTAATCTTCCTGCCTGTTTTTTGCAAGCCTCTGCTTGCAAGTATTCTTCCACCAAAAAGGAATTTTTTCTCTAAAATAAGTTCTCTAACCTCTTTATTACCACTTGACATTCTATCTAACCAGTCATCAAAGCTTTCTGCGTTAAAACGGTATTTTTTGTTCCAGATGTCCATTCCAATTTGATTGTCTTGCCCTAACCATTCTTCAATATTCATAACTTTCCTCTTTTCTTGTGTAATGCACAATATATAGTATAATATTTTTATAGTGAACACAATAGATTGTATACTGTATTGACAAGTTTGTCAACACTAAAAAATGGCAAATCTCAAAGATTTGCCATTTTTTCTGATATTTTTTATTTAATATATGAACAGCAATAATCAGTTACTTCTTTCACTACTAATTTGAATTTGCTGTTGCTTGGAACTTCAAAGGATTGCCCCTCAGAAATTGTTTTCCAAATTGTTTCATCAGGCAAAAGCACGTCCATTGCGCCACCCAAAATTTCCATTATTTCTTTATCCTCTGTGCCAAATTCATATTCGCCTGGCATCATAATTCCAAGTGTCTTTTTTTCGCCACCATCAAAAATTACTGTACGGCTTGTTACCTTTCCACCAAAATAAACATTTGCCTTTTTTACAATTGAAACATTTTTAAACATAGTTATTTCCCCCAACATTTTTTATTATATTATAGGTTAAATTTTTGTTTAAGTCAACTCATATTTATTCTTTCAATTTTGGTTGCCTTGCCAGTATATTCATCAACAGTAATAACAACTCCACTAAGGGTTGCCTCGTTGTCCGACACCTCGAACCTTTGTGGCATATTGGTTAAGAACCTTTTTATTACTATTTCCTTTTTTACTCCAAGTATTGAATCCTTTGGACCTGTCATTCCAATATCGGTAATATAGGCTGTTCCACCATCTAAAATCTTTTCATCAGCGGTTTGAACATGAGTATGAGTGCCA
This sequence comes from uncultured Clostridiaceae bacterium, assembly GCA_964455565.1. GTDB lineage: Bacteria > Bacillota > Clostridia > Monoglobales > Firm-18 > CAYVWT01. The sequence goes on from CAYVWT010000001.1 coordinate 49,497, forward strand.
ACAACTGCCGAAACTCTACCGTTTAAATAATATCCCATTGCAATTTTCTCACTTGTTGCCTCTGCGTGAAAGTCCACAATAACAACGCTTGTTTTGCCTTTAATTTTTAACAATATATTATCAATGCTACGAAAAGGGCAGTCCATCGCATCTAAATAAATTCTGCCATTGGCATTTACAACAGCAACGGTTATTTCGCCAACGTCAACCAAAATATAACCCTCGCCTGCTGTTCCAGCAGGAAAATTTGACGGCCGAATAATTGGATAATTATCGTCAATTAAGCTAAATATATCCGTTTTATTAAAGGTGTGGTTTCCCATAGTAATAACATCGACACCGCTATCAAATAAATCATACGCCGCCGCTTTTGTTATGCCATTACCCTGCGCAGCATTTTCACCATTTGCGATGCAAAAATCAATTCCATCAAGCTTTTTAAATGCTCTTAAATGCTTTCTTACAAAAGCAACACCACTATTTCCTACAACATCACCTATTATAAATATTCTCATATAATCCTCTTTCTAACGAATTTCTTTGTTAAATTCTACCACTCTATACTAAAATAGTCAAGATATTAAGAGTATAATTAAAATATATAATGCCCAAAATAATACTGGGTGATAAATATGGGAAAAAACAAGTCAACTCGTTCAGATGGAGTGACAAGCGTTAACAAGACGCAAGAGTTAGAATCAACCGAAAGACGTATGCCAAAGGGCGCAAACAGGAAAAATACACAAAGCCCTAAATAGCAGTGAAAAAAGTGGACTTGGGTATCAAGTCCACTTCTTTTATATATCGTTGCTAACGAACAACGATTATTATTTAGCGTATTCTATTGAACGAAGTTCTCTAATTACATTAACTTTAATTTGTCCTGGATATTCCATTTCGTTCTCTATCTTTTTAACGATATCACGAGCCATAAGGATTGTGTTATCATCTGTAACAATTTCTGGCTTAACCATAATGCGAATTTCTCTACCTGCTTGAATTGCAAACGACTTATCAACGCCCTCGAATGAATTTGCAATTGCTTCAAGCTTTTCAAGACGCTTTATGTATGTTTCCAAATTCTCTCTTCTTGCACCTGGGCGAGCAGCTGAAATTGAATCTGCCGCTTGAACAAGGCACGCAATAATCGAATTAGGTTGAACATCACCATGATGCGCCAAAATAGAGTGTATAACTTCTTCGCTTTCCTTGTACTTCTTAGCAATATCAGCACCAATAGTTGCGTGCGAGCCTTCAACCTCGTGGTCAATTGCCTTGCCTAAATCGTGTAGTAGACCTGCACGCTTAGCAATTGTAATATCAGCACCTAATTCACCAGCCATAATTCCTGCAAGGTGGGAAACCTCTATTGAATGTTTAAGAACATTTTGACCATAGCTTGTACGATATTTAAGCTTTCCTAAAAGACGAATGATTTCTGGGTGCAAGCCATGAACACCAGTTTCAAATGTTGCGTGTTCGCCCTCTTGCTTGATAATATTTTCAACTTCCTTCTTACTTCTTTCAACCGTTTCTTCAATGCGAGCAGGGTGAATTCTGCCATCGACAATAAGCTTTTCAAGAGTAAGACGAGCAACCTCACGTCTGATTGGGTCGAACCCTGAAAGAATAACTGCCTCTGGAGTATCGTCAATAATAAGGTCGATACCAGTAAGCGTTTCAAGAGTACGGATATTTCTACCCTCACGACCGATAATTCTACCTTTCATTTCATCGTTAGGTAGTGGCACAACCGAAACAGTAGTTTCTGCTGAATGGTCGGCAGCGCAACGTTGAATTGCACCGGCAACGATGTCGTGTGCTTTTTTGTCGCCCTCTTCTTTTGCCTTGTCTGTAATATCCTTAATCATCATAGCGGCTTCATGACGAACTTCGCTCTCGATGTTTTTAAGCAAATATTCCTTTGCCTCATCAGCAGTAAGCCCTGAAATTTTCTCAAGCTCTAAAATCTGTTTTTCGTGGATGTTTTCAGCATCAGCCATTTTTCTGTCAAGCTCTTTGTTTCTTTTTGCAAGTGCTTCTTCTTTTTGTTCTAATTGCTCAACTTTTTTATCTAAGGATTCTTCTTTTTGCTGAATTCTTTTTTCTTGCCTTTGATTCTCTGCACGATGTTCTTTTACTTCTTTATCTAATTCCAAACGATGCTTATGTGCATCTTCTTTTGCTTCAAGTAATGCTTCACGTTTTTTGCTTTCTGCCAACTTCTCAGCATCGCTTACTATTTTCTTTGCCTGTTGTTCGGCACCACCGATTTCTGCTTCTGCAATTTTTCTTCTATATGCAATTCCTAAACGGAATGAAATAGCCGCAGCAATGATAATGAGTACAAACGCAATAGCAAGAATAACTATTGATAGCGTGTCTATATAGAACACCTCCTAAATATAATTACATCCACCTGCACCGTTAACTACAAGTGAATACATAAAGTTGTATAATTTGATACAATTCGCTATACAACTATATACTATTTTAATATTTTTTATTCATATTGTCAAGTTTATTTTTCCTTGGCTTGTATAAGTGCACGATTATATGTCCATACTTAAAATACAAAGAGGGGGTTATTTTTATGTTGAAGAATTATATTTTGGGTTTATCTGCAAATCCTGTGCGTTTTATTACGTATAAAATTATAGTATCATTAATTATAGGGCTTACTATAACTGGCTTTGCTTGGCATTATGCAGACAGGGTTAAAGCTGATATTGAAAACAGCGTTGTTCGTCTGCACGTTTTGGCAAATAGTGACTCAGATTCCGACCAAGAGTTAAAGTTTAAAGTTCGTGATAGGGTTATTGATTATTTAAAAGATAAATTAGCAAATGCAAACAGCACAGACGAAACAAAATTAATTATCGGCAGTGAACTTGAAAACATTAAAAATGTAGCTATTGCAGAAATTGAAAATAATGGTTATAATTATAATGTAGAAACTGTGCTTGGTAATTTCGATTTCCCAACAAAGCAATATGGTGATTCACAATTTCCAGCAGGGAAATATGATGCGCTAAGAATATTAATTGGTAAGGCAGAGGGCAAAAATTGGTGGTGCGTGCTGTATCCTCAATTGTGCTTTATCAACAATACCAATGGAAAACTTCCAGATGAAAGCAAGGAAAAGCTAAAAAATGTGTTAACTGATGATGAATATAATATTGTTACTTCACCAAATGGAAATATTCCTGTTAAGATAAAATTTAAAATATTAGAAATATTTTGTAAATAAATGTTGACAAATAAAAATACTTCTGCTATACTCATATTAAACATATCGATATAATATGAATTAAAATTATAGGAGGAATTAATGATGAGTGAAAAAAGTTTAAGATTTGACACCCTGCAAGTGCACGCAGGCTACACACCAGACCCAACAACAAATGCGGTGGCTGTGCCTATTTACCAAACAACATCCTACGCATTTGATAGCGCAGAGCATGCTTCAAACCTTTTTGGTTTAAAGGAATTTGGTAATATTTATACCAGAATTATGAACCCAACCACAGACGTTTTAGAAAAACGCATAGCTGCACTTGAAGGTGGTGCTGCAGCACTCGCTGTTGCAAGTGGCTCGGCTGCTATTACATACGCAATTCAAAACATTGCAGGCGTAGGCGATGAAATTGTTTCTGCAAGCACGTTATATGGTGGTACATATAGCCTTTTCGCAAACACCCTACCACAATTCGGAATTAAAACTATTTTTGTAAACCCAGACGACCCACAAAATTTCAAAAATGCAATAACAGATAAAACCAAAGCACTATATGCTGAAACTATTGGCAACCCAGGAATAAATATTTTAGATATCGAAGCAGTAGCGAAAATTGCCCACGAGGCAGGAATTCCACTAATTGTAGATGCAACATTTTCAACACCATACAACACTCGTCCAATTGAATTTGGCGCAGACATTGTTGTTCACTCTGCAACAAAATACATTGGGGGACACGGTACGTCAATTGGTGGCTTGATTGTTGATGCAGGAAAATTTGACTGGGCACAAAATGACAAATTCCCAAGGCTAACAACACCAGACCCAGCCTACCACGGCATAGTTTATTCAGATGCTTTTGGTTCACTTGCATATATTTTAAAAGCAAGGGTAACCTTGCTTCGTGATACAGGTGCGGCGCTTAGCCCATTTAACGCATTTTTACTGTTACAAGGGCTTGAAACGCTTTCACTTCGTGTGCAAAGGCATAACGAAAATGCTAAAAAGGTTGTTGATTTCCTTGTTAACCACGAAAAGGTTGCGTGGGTAAATTATCCAACATTAGAGGGCAATAAGTATAAAGCCCTTGCAGATAAATATACACCAAATGGTGCAGGCGCAATATTCACATTTGGCTTAAAGGGTGGAAGGGAAGCAGCAGGCAAGGTTATAGAAAATGTTGAAATTTTCTCTCACCTTGCAAATGTAGCAGATGCAAAGTCCCTTATAATTCACCCTGCCTCAACAACACATTCACAGCTTAGTGACGCTGAACTAATTTCAGCAGGAGTATCTCCAGAGCTTATTAGAGTTTCAGTTGGAATTGAAGATGCTCGTGATTTAATTGAGGATTTAGAATCGGCTTTGAAATTAGTATAATACCCAAAGTGCCAAGCAAAATTTTGTTTGGCACTTTTTTTACAAAAACTATTGATTTTTAATAAAATATATGGTAGTATAATAATTAGATTAGTTTAGAAGAGACGAGAATAGGAAAAATAGATGAGTTGAGCTGAGGAAAATGTGCATAGGCATATTTTATTAGTTCTAATAATGATTTATTTCTGTATATTCACACGTCTTCTTCAATTATCGAAGGAGGCTTTTTTTATGTTTTTCCCGAGTGTTAGTGAAGTAAAAAACCTTGCAACTCAGGGCTATAATTTTATTCCAGTTGCAATTGAATGTAGTGGTGATATGGAAACACCTATTAGTGTTTACAAAAAATTAGAAAAGAACAAATACTGCTTTTTACTTGAAAGTGTAGAGGGTGGTCAAAAAATCGCAAGGTATTCTTTTATTGGTAGAAACCCATTTTTGCTTTTTGAAAGCAGGAATAACATCTCTAAAATTACCGAAAATAGAGTAGTAATCGAAAAAACAGGTAACCCTGTTCACATTTTAGAAGAGATTTGCAATAGGTATAAATCACCAGATATTTCTTCTATTCCTCGTTTTAGTGGTGGTGGAACTGGTTTTTTCTCTTACGATTTAGTGCGTTCGTTTGAGAACCTGCCAAACCCACCAAAGGACGACACAAATATCCCAGATTCACATTTTATTTTTACCGACGAGGTTATAGCCTTTGACCATTTACGCCACAAAATAGTTCTAATGGTAAATATGCAAATTAATGAGGGCACAGACATTGACCTTGCATATTCAAAGGCAATTCGCAGGATAATGGACATTCAAAGCGAGCTTAAAGCGAAAGTTCCACAGGGAACAAGCAAAATAAAGGCACTAACAGGCAAAACGACAGAGCTTAAAAGCAACCTATCAAAGGAGCAATATATTGAAATAGTTGAAAAAGCTAAGGATTATATAAAAAATGGTGATATTTTTCAAGTAGTTCTTGCGCAAAGGTTTACCTGTGATGTAGACGTTGAAGCGTTTAACGTATATCGTGCGCTTCGTTCGATTAACCCATCCCCATATATGTATTACCTTAATTTTGGTGATTATGAGGTGGTTGGCGCTTCCCCCGAGATGCTACTTCGTGTTGAAAATGGAATAATGCAAACCTGCCCGATAGCTGGCACAAGAAAGCGCGGCGCAACGAATGAGGAAGATGAGCGCTTAGCGGACGAATTGCTTGCAGACCCAAAAGAGCTTGCAGAGCATAATATGTTGGTTGATTTAGGACGAAACGACATTGGTAGAGTTGCAGAGTTTGGCAGTGTAAAGGTAACCGATTATAAATATATTCAGCGTTTTTCCCACGTTATGCACATTGTAAGCAACGTTGAGGGCAGGCTAAAAAGTGGCAAAACTGTATTCGATGCCCTCGCCTCTGTTCTGCCTGCTGGTACATTATCTGGCGCACCCAAAATTCGTGCAATGGAAATAATTGATGAATTAGAAACTGTTAAGCGCAGTGTATATGGTGGCGCAGTTTGTTATGTAAGCTTTAATGGTAATTTTGATAGCTGTATCACAATTAGGACAGCAATGATTAAAAATGGCAAGGCATATATTGGCGCAGGCGCAGGAATAGTTTATGACAGCGTGCCTGAAAAGGAATACGAGGAATGTATTAACAAAGCAGGTGCAATGTTTTCAGCCTTAAAGGAAGCAGGTGAAATGGCTTGAAAGAAAACCACTTTCAAACCATCTATGCTCCGCAGGAATTTATTGTCTGTGCGAAATTTTCGCCTTTGGCGAAACGCACATAGACATTCGTACCATTTTAACGCCTTATCTGGCTCATTATAAGTGCGTGGTACAACTTTAATTAAATTCTATGAGCCAGAAAGGCTAATGGTACTTAATATGATTATAATGATAGATAATTACGATTCGTTCACATACAACCTATACCAATATATTGGTGAGATAAACCCAAATATAGAGGTATACAGGAATGACAAAATCACAGTTGATGAGGTTTTAGCGAAAAACCCAAGCCATATAATTATTTCCCCTGGTCCAAAATATCCAAAGGATGCTGGGATTTCAATTGAACTTATTAAAAAAGTTGCCGAAACAGATATACCACTGCTTGGTGTGTGCTTAGGGCACCAATCAATCGCCGAGGCATTTGGCGGGAAAACAGTTGTTGCAAATGCGCCGTACCACGGAAAGCAGGACACTATCACGCTTGATAATAGTTGCCCAATATTTAAAGGTATGGAGGGTGAAATTACAGCAGGGCGCTATCACTCACTAATAGTTGAAATGGCAACCCTACCAACTATGCTTAAGGTTTCTGCAAAAACTGGACGTGGCGACATTATGGGGCTACATTCTAAAAATATTTTCGGAATACAGTTTCACCCAGAATCAATCCTAACTCCAAGTGGCAAACAAATAATAAATAACTTTTTAAATTTATAAGGGGGCGTTACAATGCCTATTAAAAAAATTCTTTCAAAGATAGTCAATAGCGAAAACCTAACCTTTGACGAAGCAAAGATAGCAATGGATATGATATTAGACGGTGGCGCAACCGAGGCACAAACTGCCGCATTTCTTGTAGGGCTTAGAATGAAGGGCGAAACGACAGATGAAATTAGTGGCTTAGCAGAGGTAATGCGCAAAAAGGCAACATTTTTTACGCCAAATGTGCCATACCATATAGATACAGTAGGCACAGGTGGAGATGGTGTTAATACGTTCAATATTTCCACAGCATCTGCATTTGTTACAGCGGCGGCAGGGGTTATCGTTGCAAAACATGGCAACAGAGCCGTTTCCAGCAATTGTGGTAGCACAGATGTTTTAGAGGAGCTTGGAATTAAAATAGATTACGAGGCTGATGAGGTTAAAAAATGTGTTGAAGAAACTGGGCTTGGCTTTATGTTTGCAAGGGTTTTCCACAAAAAAATGGCACAGGTGTCAAAGGTTCGTAGCGAGCTTTCTATGCGCACTGTTTTCAACATATTAGGTCCTGTTTCCAACCCATCTAATGCAAAAGGTCAGCTTATTGGCGTGTTTGAGGGTAGCCTAACCGAGGTTATAGCAAATGTTATGATAAAGCTTGGCGTAGAACGTGGTATGGTTGTGCATGGCAATGATGGGCTGGATGAAATTTCAATCACAACCGAAACAAAAATTTCAGAAATTCAAGGTGGTAAGGTTAAAAATTATTCCATTTCCCCAGAACAATTTGGAATGAAGCGTGCAAGCTTAGCCGATATACAGGGTGGAACACCCAAGGAAAACGCACAAATTATTCTTGATATATTTAACGGTTCAAAAGGCGCAAAACGAGATATTGTGCTTTTAAACGCAGGCGCATCAATATACATAGGCAAAAAGGCAAATTCCATCGAACAAGGTGTAGAGTTAGCGGCTCAAATTATAGATACTGGCAAGGCTTTGGATAAATTAAACCAATTAAGAAATTATAGGTGAATCAAATGATATTAGATAAAATAGTTGATGCTAAAAAAATAGAGGTTGCAATGGAAAAAGAGCATATAAGCATTGATACACTTATTAAAAAATGTGAAAGCACCCCTCCTCCTCTTGATTTTAAAAAAGCAATAACAAAAAGCAACGATATTTCAATAATTGCAGAGGTAAAAAAAGCTTCACCCTCAAAGGGGCTAATTCGTGAGAATTTTGACCACATTGCAATAGCAAATGAGTATATAAAAAGCAATGTTCAAGCAATGTCTGTGCTAACGGAAAAAACATTTTTCCAAGGTAGCAAGCAAATTTTCGCCGATATTCGCAAAATTTCTAACTTGCCTATGCTTAGGAAAGATTTTATAATTGACGAGTGGCAAATATACGAGGCACGCACAATGGGTGCAGATGCTGTTCTTTTAATTGCCGCAATACTGCCACTTGAAACCTTAAAGCGTTTTTACGAAACCACGAAATCACTCGGTATGTCTGCCCTTGTTGAAACGCATAACTTAGAAGAATTACACATTGCGCTCCATTGTGATTGTGATATAATAGGAATTAACAATCGTAATTTAGACACCTTTGAAGAGGATTTATCCACAACCGAAAACTTACTTTCGCACATACCAAAGGGCAAAATAACCATAAGCGAAAGCGCAATTAGAAAAAGCTCGGATATGGACTTAATGCGAGGCTATGGCGTGGACGGTGTTTTAGTTGGCGAAATGTTTATGAAACAAAGCTCGGTTGAAGGTGCAGTTAGGGAGTTGAGAGGCTATTGACAGAGGTTAAAATTTGTGGAATAAAAAGAGAAATCGACGTAGAATATATCAATAAATATTTGCCAGCATACGCAGGCTTTGTATTTGCAGGAATTAAGCGAAAGCTATCACCTGAAACAGCAAAAAACCTATGCAGACTAACGGATAGTCGCATAAAAAAAGTTGGTGTTTTCGTCAACGAGGATTTTGAAAATTTATTAAATATTGCAAGCTTATGCAGGCTTGACGTTATACAATTGCACGGTGACGAAACACCACAATATGTGCAAAATATTAAAAAAGAGGGCTATGAAGTCTGGAAAGCCTTTCGCATACAAAATAGTAGTATTTTCGAGGAAATAAAAAAATACAATGCAGATAAATACCTTTTAGATACCTATGTTAAGGACGAATATGGCGGAAGTGGTGTTACGTTTGATTGGAGCATAATTAAAAATGGTGAAAACATTATTTTAGCAGGTGGGTTAACAAAAGATAATGTTAACAATGCAATCGCAATTGCAAAGCCATATTGCGTTGATGTAAGCAGTGGTGTAGAGGATGAATTTGGCTATAAAGATGAACAAAAAATTCGTGAATTTATGGAGGTGGTAAGCCGTGGATAGAAAATTCGGAGAATTTGGTGGACAATATGCACCCGAAACACTAATGAATGTGTTAATCGAGCTTGAACAGGCTTATATAAATATAAAAGATGATGAAGATTTTCAAAAAGAGCTTAAATTTTATTTAACGCAGTACGCAAACCGTCCGTCTCTCCTATATTTTGCAAAAAATATGACGGATGACCTTGGTGGCGCAAAGATATATTTAAAGCGTGAGGATTTAAACCATACAGGCTCGCACAAAATAAACAATGTTTTGGGGCAGGCACTCCTTGCTAAAAAAATGGGCAAGCGAAAAATAATCGCTGAAACTGGCGCAGGTCAACACGGAGTTGCGGCAGCGACAGCGGCGGCGCTTTTTGGAATGGAATGTGAAGTCTTTATGGGGGAGGAGGATACTATTCGTCAAGCATTAAATGTATATAGAATGAGGCTTCTTGGTGCAACCGTAACCCCTGTAACCTCTGGCACAGCAACCCTCAAGGATGCCTGCAATGAGGCATTTCGCAAATGGGTATCCTGTGCAAATGATACTTTTTATGTGCTCGGCTCGGCGCTTGGCCCACACCCTTACCCAACGATAGTTCGAGATTTCCAAAAAATAATCGGTGAGGAAACCAAACAACAAATTATGTCTGCCGAGGGGAGATTACCAGATGCAGTTATTGCCTGCGTTGGTGGTGGAAGCAATGCCATTGGTATGTTTTATCCGTTTTTAGGTGATACAGAAGTTGAACTCATAGGAACAGAGGCAGCAGGTGACGGAATAGACACCCCTCGCCACGCCGCAACAATTTCAAAGGGCGAAATTGGCGTGCTCCATGGGTTTAAATCATATTTTCTACAAGACAAAATAGGCAATATTATGCCAGTATATTCCATATCAGCAGGGCTTGACTACCCAGGAATTGGCCCTGAACACGCATTTTTGCACAAAACAGGCAGGGCAAAATATGTGCCAATAACAGATGCAGAGGCTGTTGAGGCTTTTGTTTACCTTACAAAAATCGAGGGAATAATTCCTGCAATTGAGAGCGCACACGCAGTTGCATACGCTAAAAAAATCGCAAAAAATATGGGCAAGGATAAAATTATAGTAATTTGCCTGTCTGGGCGTGGTGATAAAGACGTTCAACAAATTGCAAGATATTTGGGGGAAGACGTAAATGAATAGAATAGAAACAACCTTTAACGCTTTAAAAAGCAGTGGCAAAAAAGCATATATTCCCTTTGTAACAGCAGGCGACCCAAATATTGAAACCACAGCGAAAATTATAAAGGGTATGGCGCAGAACGGTGCAAGTATTATTGAAATTGGGATACCATTTTCAGACCCAATGGCAGAAGGCCCAGTAATTCAAGCCGCAAACCTTCGTGCAGAAAACACATCGCTTGAAATGATTTGGGCTATGGTAAAAGCCTTGCGTTCAGAGGGTTTAGAAACTCCACTTGTGTATTTGATGTATTATAACCAAATTTTAAGCTATGGCGTGGAAACCTTTTTCAAAAACTGTAATGAAAGTGGAGTAGATGGAATAATAGTTCCAGACCTGCCTATTGAGGAAAAATGGGAAATAGTAGACGAGGCAGAAAAATATGGAGTTATTCCAATTTCACTTGTTGCACCAACCTCTAAGGATAGAATCGAAAAAATAGTAAAAAATGCAAAAGGCTTTGTGTACTGCGTTTCGTCACTTGGAGTTACAGGAGTGCGAAGCAACTTTGATACTAATTTTGAAGACTTTTTTGCCGAAATTTCAAAGCATACAGATATACCAAAAGCGCTTGGCTTCGGAATATCAACCCCACAGCAAGCAAACGAGCTTAAAAAATATTGTGATGGCATTATAGTCGGCAGCGCATTAGTAAACCTAATCGCACAAACCGAGGGCGACGATAATAAGGTTAAATCCGCAATTGATTTTACAAGAAAAATGTATAGTGCAATAAATGAATAAACAGAGTATGTGCATACCGTATGGTATGCACATTTTATATATAGAAATGATTCTCACTATTCATTTACTTTATTACTTACTACACAAAATAACCGTCCCCTTGTGCTCCCAATCCATAGACCTAAAATTGAACAGATTGGCAATAAAATACTTATGTATTCAAAATAAGACATAGGTTCTTTATAATATCTGTTAAAGATTGCGGTCAAGAGAAATAAAGCAACAGAAACCATAAGTCCAACAATAGGCATTATTAAATCATTTTGTCTGAATATTAATTTTAGGATAAGTCCAAGACCAATAAAAGCTGCAATCCAAATATAATAATCTGAGCTAATGGGTGGGTGTTTTGCACTTGGTCCTCCCAAACCCACTAATCCTGACAATGTGAAGTTCCATATACACAAAACTATTGCAAATATGTGCATGACCACTTGAAAAATTGTAACTATTTTTCTATAATCCATTTTATAAACGCTCCTCAAATTTAATATTCGCATATTTTACTTTCCCAAAACACAAGGGGACGGTTCTTTTGTGTTGCAATTCAAACACAAGGGGACGGTTCTTTTGTGTTGCAATTCATATTAAAAAATAGCATTATAACTCAACTTTTCACCCAAATTATACCACCATTTTTATTTTGTGTCAATTACCATACAAAAAATGTGCATACCATATGGTATGCACATCATATTATTATAACTATTTAGCCATATTTGCTACTTCATCAGCAAAATTGTCTGACTTCTTTTCAAGACCTTCGCCTTTTTCAAAACGTGAGAACTTTGTAATTGTAATGTCACCGCCTAATTTAGCGCCAACTTCTTTTACAAGAGCTTTAACAGTTTTGTCTGGGTCTTTGATAAATGGTTGCTCTACGATACAAACTTCCTTGTAGAATTTAGCAACTCTACCTTCAACCATTTTTTCGATTATTTTCTCTGGCTTGCCTTCGTTAAGTGCTTGTGCTTTTAGAACTTCCTTTTCTCTTTCAAGAACAGAAGCATCAACATCTTCAACATTAACGAATTGAGGAATAGCAGCAGCTACCTGCATAGCAATATCCTTAGCAAATTCTTTGAATTCTGGCTTTCCTGCAACACTTGAATCTGTATCAAAAGCAACCAAAACGCCAATTCTACCACCACCGTGAATATAACCCTCAGTAACGCCTTCGTATCTTGCAAAACGTCTGATGTTCATATTCTCGCCGATTTTAGCGATTTTTTCTTTAAGCATTAAATCAATAGTAACTGTTTCATCTTCAATAAAGTTTTGTGCTAATAATGTTTCAACATCAGCAGGGTTTGTAGCAATAATTTGCTTAGCAACATTGCGAACAAAAGTTCTGAAATCATCATTTTTAGCAACAAAGTCTGTTTCAGAGTTAACTTCAACTATAACGCCAACGTTTCCGTCAACGAATACATCAACAATACCCTCAGAAGCAATTCTGCCTGCTTTTTTAGCCGCAGTTGCAAGACCTTTTTCACGAAGAAAGTCAATTGCCTTGTCCATATCGCCAGCTGTTTCAGTTAATGCCTTTTTACAATCCATCATTCCACAACCGGTTCTTTCACGTAATTCTTTTACGCTTTCAGCTGTTATCATATATTTCAAACTCCTTTTAAACTAAATATTATTCAGCAACCGCTACTGTTTCTTCTACTACTGCAACTGGCGCTACAGGAGCAGCAACTGGTGCGTTTGCAAAAGATTCGCCTTGTTTGCCTTCCATTACTGCATTAGCCATACATTCAACGATAAGCTTAACTGCACGGATAGCATCATCATTTCCTGGTATAACATAATCAACTTCTTCTGGGTCACAGTTTGTATCAACAATAGCTACAACAGTAATGTTAAGCCTTCTTGCCTCTGCAATAGCGATTTTCTCTTTGCGAGGGTCAACAACAAACATAACGCCAGGCATTTTTTTCATATCTTTTATTCCGCCAAAATTCTTTTCAAGCTTTTCCATTTCGTTTCTTAATTTAAGAACTTCTTTCTTTGGTAAAAGTTCAAAAGTACCGTCATTTTCCATTTTTTCTAATTGATAAAGACGATCAATACTTCTTCTGATTGTTTTAAAGTTTGTAAGCATACCACCAAGCCAACGGTTGTTTACATAATACATACCAACACGCTTAGCTTCGTCAGAAATAGCTTCTTGAGCTTGCTTTTTTGTACCAACGAAAAGAATATCTTGCTTATCAAGAGAAGCTGATTTTATAAAATTATAAGCTTCCTCAACCTTTTTAACTGTTTTTTGAAGGTCGATAATGTAGATACCGTTTCTTTCTGTGAAAATGTACTCAGCCATTTTCGGATTCCATCTGCGAGTTTGGTGACCGAAGTGAACGCCAGCCTCCAAAAGTTGTTTCATTGAAATAACACCCATTTTTAAATTCCTCCTTGTTTTTTTGATACCTCCGCCCATTTCATTTTTGTATGATACTTTTTCAAGCAACAACATACAAATCAATATGGCGTGTGTATTTTTTACAGCTTTGATATTATATCACATTTTTTCCATATATGCAACTATTTTTT
>CAYVWT010000001.1:63592-64868 GCA_964455565.1 uncultured Clostridiaceae bacterium
CCAAAATTAACATTCATAGGCTGAAAATTTTTGCCCGAGCCCTCACAAACATAGGCTGCAAGTGCACCATGCGCTGTGTGCCTATCGAAAACTACTTCCTCTTGCCCAAGCTCTACCATTGCTGCATTAATCCCTGCAACAAGTCCACTTGATGCACTTTCAACATATCCCTCAACGCCTGTAATTTGCCCTGCAAAAAATATATTTGTTCTTGATTTTAAGCGATAGGTTGGTGCAAGCAGGGTTGGTGAATTTATATATGTGTTGCGATGCATAACACCATAGCGAACAAATTCTGCATTTTCAAGCCCTGTAATCATACTAAACACACGCTTTTGCTCTGCAAATTTTAGGTGCGTTTGAAAGCCAACCAAATTAAATAATGTTCCATTTGCGTTGTCTTGACGTAATTGCACGACAGCATAAGGAAGTGTGCCATCTTTTCGAGGCAAGCCTACTGGCTTTAATGGCCCAAAAAGCAAGGTTTCACGACCACGCTTTGCCATAACCTCAACAGGCATACAGCCCTCGAAAACATTGTTTTCAAATTCCTTTACCTCGGCAGTTTCAGCGGTGGTTAGTGCCTCCCAAAAGGCATCATACTGCGCTTTGTCCATTGGGCAGTTAACATAATCGTCCCCACCCTTGCCATAGCGTGCCGCCTTATATGTCGTGTCTTTATTTACACTTTCATAAGTAACTATTGGCGCTGCTGCATCAAAAAAATGCAAGTATTCCCCACCAGTTAGCTTTTTAATCTCCTCTGCCATAGCATCGGAAGTAAGTGGACCAGTTGCGATAACAACCGTTCCGTCCTTTGGAATTTCGGTTACCTCTTTTGATAAAATTAGTTCAATATTTATATGCTCTGCCACTTTTTTTGTGATTAGCTGCGCAAACCCCTCACGGTCAACAGCCAAAGCGCCCCCTGCTGGAACCCTTGTAATATCTGCACATTCTATAATAAGCGAGTTCATCATTCGCATTTCTTCTTTTAAAAGTCCAACAGCATTTGCAAGTCCGTCTGCCCTTAGAGAATTACTGCAAACAAGCTCTGCAAGGTTGTCCGACTTATGCGCAGGAGATTTTTTGTTTGGTTTCATATCAATTAATGTAACCTTAACACCACGGTTTGCAATCTGCCATGCTGCCTCACACCCTGCAAGCCCTGCCCCAATAACGGTTACGCTCATTTTTCAATACTCCCCTCGTAGCCACATTCCTTGTCGTAACAATAAACTTTTTTGCTATCTTTTCCTGCTTTTTTAAACATAAT
>CAYVWT010000002.1:0-40391 GCA_964455565.1 uncultured Clostridiaceae bacterium
ATCTAAAATGCTTTGAGCCTGTACATCTGTAAGCCCAAAACGCTCCATCAAATCAAGCTTTGCAGTATCATAGCTCTTTCTAATAGTTTCTATAACCTCGTCAATGTGATCAAGTGCAATGCGAAGTCCCTCTAAAATATGCGCTCTATCCTCTGCCTTTTTCTTGTCAAACTTAGTCCTTCTAATTATAATTTCCTTTTGGAAAAGTATATAATTATCAAGCACCTCACGCAGATTAAGGGTTTTTGGCTCGCCCTTAACAAGTGCAAGCATATTAACGCTAAAGCTATCCTGCATTTGTGTATATTTGTATAAATTATTAAGCACGATTGAAGAATTTGCATCACGCTTTAGCTCAATTACTATACGCATACCCTCACGGTCAGACTCATCTCGAAGGTCTGAAATACCCTCAATGCGTTTTTCGTGAACAAGCTCTGCCATTTTTTCTATTAAACGTGCCTTATTAACCTGATATGGTATTTCTGTTACAACTATGCGGTTTTTAATGTCGCTCATTGGCTCAATTTCAGCCCTCGCACGCATAATAACTCTGCCTCTGCCTGTGTGATATGCGCTTCTAATTCCACTTCTGCCAAGAATTAGCCCTGCTGTTGGGAAATCTGGGCCTTTTATATAATTCATAAGCTCTTCTATCGTTATTTCTGGGTCCTCAATCGTTGCAACTATGCTGTTTATTACCTCTGTTAAATTATGAGGAGGAATATTTGTTGCCATACCAACAGCAATACCTGATGAACCGTTTACTAAAAGGTTTGGAAAGCGTGAAGGTAGAACAGTTGGCTCTAACCACTGCTCATCATAATTTGGTATTTTGTCTATTGTATCTTTTTCAATATCAGATAGCATTTCCACCGCAAGCTTGCTCATTCTTGCCTCGGTATAACGATATGCAGCCGCTCCGTCACCATCTACCGAACCGAAATTTCCGTGTCCGTCAATAAGTGGATAGCGAAGTGAAAAATCCTGTGCCATACGAACAAGGCTGTCATATACTGCTGCGTCACCGTGTGGGTGGTACTTACCAAGCACGTCACCGACGGTTGCCGCACATTTTTTGTATGGCTTGTCTGGTGTGTAGCCTGCCTCATGCATGGTATACAAAATACGCCTGTGAACTGGCTTTAAGCCGTCACGAACGTCTGGCAAGGCACGTCCAACTATAACACTCATAGCATAATCAATATATGATTTTTTCATTTCCTTAACAAGCTGAACAGGTATAATTTTTTGATTCTCAAAATCTATCATACTTATTTTTTCCTCCTAATACTGCTATATACTATACATCCAAATTGCTTACATATCTTGCATTTGCTTCTATAAATTCTCGGCGTGGCTCAACCTTGTCACCCATTAGTATTGTGAAAATTTCATCTGCATTAACTGCATCTTCCATTTCTACTCTTAAAATTGTGCGTGTTGCAGGGTTCATAGTTGTATCCCACAGCTGAATTGGGTCCATTTCACCAAGACCTTTATAGCGCTGAACCTTTGCGCCTTGTCCAACCTCTTCTAATGCCTGTTGAAGCTCTCTATCGTTATAGGCATAGCGTTCCACCTTGCCTCTTTCAATTTTATAAAGTGGTGGCTGTGCAATATATATGTTTCCATTATCTACAAGTGGCCTCATAAACCTAAAAAAGAATGTTAGCAGTAGGGTTCTAATATGAGAACCGTCAACGTCGGCATCGGCCATAATTATTATTTTACCGTAACGGAGCTTTTCAATATTAAATTCCTCTGCAAAACCTGCGCCAAGTGCTGTTATAACAGGCATAAGCTTTTCATTTCCATATACCCTATCAAGGCGTGCCTTTTCTACGTTTAGCATTTTACCCCAAAGTGGTAGAATGGCTTGGAACGACCTATCCCTTCCCTGCTTTGCGCTACCGCCCGCAGAGTCACCCTCTACGATGTAAATTTCTGTGTTTGTTGGGTCTCTATCAGAGCAATCCGCAAGCTTGCCTGGAAGCGCTGTGTTCTCTAACGCACTTTTGCGCCTTGTGTTTTCTCTTGCCTTTCTTGCAGCCTCTCTTGCCCTTGAAGCTGTAAGTGATTTTTCTAAAATTGACCTTGCGATAGCTGGGTTTTCCTCTAAGAAGGTTTGAATTTTATCGCCCATTATTCCCTCAACAAGCCCACGAACCTCACTATTACCAAGCTTTGTTTTAGTTTGTCCTTCAAACTGTGCCTCGTGAACTTTAACGCTTATAATTGCTGTTAAGCCCTCACGAACATCCTCGCCACTTAAATTTTTATCTGCCTCTTTTATAAATTTATATTTTCTTGCATAGTCATTAATTACACGAGTTAGCGCAGTTTTAAAGCCTGTTTCGTGCGTTCCACCATCTGTTGTGTGAATGTTATTACAAAAACTGATGATGTTTTCGTTGTAGCCGTCATTATATTGCATAGCAATTTCAGCCATTGCATCATCTTTTTCACCCATAACATAAATAACCTCTGGGTGAAGTGCCTCACGGTTACGGTTTACATATTCAACAAAAGAGCGAATTCCACCCTCATAATATAATTCCTTGCGCTTAGCCTCATCTTCCCTATTATCCTCTAAAACAATGCGAATGCCTGCGTTTAAAAATGCTTGCTCACGAAGTCTGTTTAAAAGGGTGTCATAGTCAAATTCAAGAGTTTCAAAAATTTGATAATCTGGCTTAAATGTGATTTTAGTACCTTTTTTATCTGTCGAGCCTATAATCTTAAGGGTTCCTTGCGCTGCGCCACGCTCGTACCTTTGGCTGTGAATGTTTTCGCCGTCATAAACCTCAACCTCTAAAAATTCAGAAAGAGCGTTAACAACAGATGCACCAACACCGTGAAGCCCACCAGAAACCTTGTATCCACCACCGCCAAACTTACCACCAGCGTGAAGAATTGTAAAAACAACCTCAACAGCAGGAATACCCATTTTGGGGTGAATGCCTGTTGGGATACCACGTCCGTTATCTATAACTGTTATGCTGTTATCACCATTTATCGTAACAGAAATACAATCACAATGTCCAGCGAGAGCCTCGTCAATTGAATTATCCACTATTTCATATACAAGGTGATGAAGCCCTCTTGATTCGGTTGAACCAATATACATACCAGGTCTTTTTCGCACAGCCTCTAAGCCCTCAAGCACCTGTATCTGATTTTCATCATAATTGTCATAATTTATTTCAGCCATTTACATTCTCCTCCTGATTTATACTAATTTCAATTTAAAATATTGAAATTAGTATTACTTCTAAAAATCTATCTCTCCTGCTGTGCTTCTTATGGCACGTTTTTGCAGGGTTGTAGCAGAAATTTGCGAAATATACACTACGCTTTTATTATCAATTTCACATACAACAGCAGATTTTGGGAGCTCGGTCGAAACATTTACAACAAAGCCCTCTTCCTCTGCGGTTCTTAGAAAATTGTTAGTGATTTTTGAAACAGTAGCAGTTTCTAAGTCTATAATTGTTATTACATTTTTCACGTTAACAACAGTATCCTCACCAAGGTGCATATACATTACAGCCTCACACCCTCTACATTTATTTTATTTACCTCGCCGATAAGGTCGAATTTTTCTTTCTGGGTGCAAGTGATTATAACTTGAATTCCTTTTATATTTTGAAGTATATAATTTTGCCTTGAATCATCAAGCTCGGATAAAACATCATCAAGTAATAATATTGGCATTTCGCCTGTGTCATTTTCAATTAGCGCAACCTCTGCCATTTTAATTGAAATTGCCGCAGTTCGCTGTTGCCCTTGAGAGGCAAAAAGCCGTGCTTCTTTTCCATTTATAGATATTTTAAAATCATCTCTATGTGGACCTGTAAGTGAAATTCCAAAACGTTTTTCCCTCTCTAAATTTTTGCTTATTTCTAGAGAAAAATCGGCTATTATTGATGCTTTTTCATCAAAATTTGTTATATTTACACCACAGTCATATTCTATTTCAAGGCTTTCACCGCAAATATCAAAATGTATTTCCTTTGCCCTTTTAGATAGCCCTTTTAAATAATTATTTCTATACCAAATAACGTTTGAGCCAGTTTCAACAAGCTTTTCATTCCAAACCCAAAGGGATTCACTATTTGGATTTTCCTTTAACAGCTTGTTTCGTTGCTCTAAAATTTTGCCATATTGCGAAAGTGAGTGAAAATATTTTTGCCTAAGCTGGCAAATTCCTAAATCTATCATTCGCCTGCGCTCTTTCGGTGCACCTTTTACAAGGCGCAAATCCTCTGGGCAAAACATTACAACATTTAAAAAGCCCATTAGCTGGCTTGCTCTATCTATTGGAACCTTATTTATTTTAATTTGCTTTTTTTTATCAGAAAAAAGCATTATTTCGCCAATATTATCACGCTTATGTGAGTTAAATTTTGCAGTAATTTTTGCATTTTGCTTGCCAAACATAATCATTTCAGTTTCACGGGCAAGCCTGTGTGAGCGTGCAGTAGATAATAGATAAATTGCCTCTAAAATATTTGTCTTACCCCTTGCATTATCACCATAAATCACATTTATAGATTGGCTAAATTTTGTGTATCCACTTTCATAATTACGAAAATTATTAAGGCATATTTCGTCAACGAACATAAATCTCCTGCTCTCCGATAATTACCAAATCACCAGAACGAATTTTTTTTCCACGCTCTTTAACCTGCTCGCCATTTAAAAGTATAACTTCATTTTGAATAATAAGTTTTGCGTCACCGCCAGAGCCAACAATGCCTGCAAATTTAAGAAGCTGGTCAAGCTTAATATATTCAGTGTTTATATCAATTGTCATTTTTCAGCCTCACAGGAAGCACTATAAACTTAAAGCTATCACCCTCGACAGGAGTAATTAGGCATGGGTTTATCGAGCCTACAAAGTTAAGATATATTTCATCGCCAGTTGCCCCGCGAAGTGCCTCTAACATATATCTATTATTAAAACCAATTTCAATATCGTCCCCTGTCATTTCAATTGGTATAAATTCCTCAACCTTACCAGCACTTGTTTCACAGTTTATAAAAATCTCACCATTTGAAATTTTCATAACAACTGGGCTTTTTGCAACATCACTTGTAATAATAAGAGAAGCACGCTCCACGGCGTCAACTAATGACCTAACACTTGCCTTAACTGTTGTTTTAAATTCTTGAGGAATTATTTTTTTATAGTCAATATAATCGCCCTCTAAAAGCCTTGATGTAAACACAACATTTTCAAATTCAAAGCGCACATTTTTTTGTGAGCATAAAATTTTAATGTCGCCATCACTATCTTCTATAATTTTTGTAAGCTCATTTAATGTTTTTGATGGAATTACAAGTGAAACATCACCTAAATAGCCACTTACTGTTTCATTTTCTGTTGTAATTTTTTTGAGCGCAAGCCTAAAACCATCAACGGCAACCATATTTATATGTGTACCATAAGCCTCTAACAAACAGCCAGTTAAAATTAATTTAGATTCACTTGTGCCAACAGCAAAAATTGTATGACGAACAATATCTTTAAGCTGTTTTTGCGAAAGAGTAATGTTAAAATCGGCATCAAATTTAGGAATCTCAGGAAATTCTTCTGCACTAATTCCGTTTATGTTAAATTTTGAATTGCCACATTTAATTTTAGTTACATTATTTGAATTAACTTCAATAACAACCTGTTCGCCAGAAAGCTTGCGAATTATTTCACCAAATAATTTTGAATTAACAACAATACTTCCTTCTTCCTCAACATTTGCCTCAATAACGCTTTCAATACCAATTTCAAGGTCATTTCCAGTTAGTATAATTTTATTATCCTTAGCCTTAATCATAATACCTTCAAGTACTGATAAAGTAGAACGTGCTGCAACTGCTTTTTGAACTATACCAACTGCATCGGAAATTGCTAATTTGTCACATGTGAATTTCATTTTAAAAAATCCCCTTTCGTTTGTTAGAATAGAATAGTATAAAATTTAGTAGTAGTAAGTAGTAGGTGTTGTTAGTCCTGTGGAAAACCATTAAATGCCTTGATATATTTGGTTTAATTGCCATTAAAAACTATGTTAGTAATATTTTTGGTTATAAACAATTTATACAGCCAAATAAAATCTATTAAACTTATCAACATTTGTAAACAGACACTTAATTGTTTATAAACACTTAAACTGTGGATAACATTTTATTTTGCAATTTTTCAATGTTAATTCTAAATTAAATGTTGATAAGTTTGTGTAAAATTTATTAAAACAAGGTTAAATCCATATATTAAACAACTGAAATTTTGTTAACAAGCCTGTGGATAATGTGAATAAAATGTGGATAACCAAATTTTGGTTGTTAAAAAACAACAAATTATGACAAGATTATCTATATTTTTAACAACATTTTAAACAAATTGTTTAACTTTCATCACTTTTTATATTTTTTATCAAATCATTAATGCTGTGCATAGTTGTTAAGTCCTTTTCCATTTCGTCTTTAATCTTTTTTATGCCATACATAACTGTTGAATGGTCACGCCCACCAAATTCCTTGCCTATATCAGGCAGAGAAAGCTGTGTTAACTCTCTGCAAATATACATTGCAACCTGACGAGGATAAGCACATTCTTTATCACGCTTTTTGCTCTTTATAACATCGTCAGTAAGGTTAAAGTGACGTTCTACTTCTTTAATTATGTAATCTGCATCAATTCTGCGCTTGTGTGATGATGAAAAATAATCCTTTAAAATTCTTGTTGCTGTTTCAATGTCAATATTTTTTTTAGATATATCACTAAAAGCAATAATTGTTCTTATTGCTCCTTCAAGCTCACGAATGTTGGATTTAACCTGCTTAGCAACAAGGTTAAAAATTTCATCTGAAAGCTCAATGGGAAATTCTGATGTCTGAGCCTTTGAATGAAGAATAGCAAGGCGAGTTTCAAAATCTGGCGGTTGAAGATCGGTCATTAAGCCACCAGAAAGACGTGTTCTAAGGCGTTCTTCAAGTGGATATATATCCTTTGGGGGACGGTCACTTGTAAGCATAATTTGTTTATTTGAATTAATTAATTCATTAAATGTATGAAAAAATTCCTCCTGTGTTCCTTCTTTTCCTGCAAAAAATTGAATATCATCAATTAAAAGAACATCAATTGTGCGAAATTTATTGCGAAAATCCCTATTAGTTTCATTACGAATAGAATCTACAAAGCTATTCATAAATTTTTCAGCAGTAACATAAAGAACAGTTTTTGTTGAATCTTTATCTAAAATAGCATTACCAACAGCGTGAAGTAGATGTGTCTTTCCAAGCCCACTCCCACCATATAGAAGTAGAGGGTTGTAAGAATCTCTAACAGGTCCCTGAGCTACTGCGTAAGCTGCGGCACAGGCAAATTCATTATTACTGCCCACAATAAAATTGTCAAAGGTAAATTTAGAATTTAAAACACTTTCAGTTCTTGTGTTTTTAGGTGTGATTTGTGGCTCGCCAGCCCTTTCGGACGCAACAACAACCTCGGCATTTGTCACATCAGTAGAAACCTGCATAAGGGCATCTTTTATTTTATCTAAGTATATATCTAACATACTTCTATAAATCTCGTGGTTAACTTCAAGCACAAGAGTATTATCTTTTATATAGGCTGGTGTTACCTTAACGAATGCAGTGTTAAAGCCAGTTTGCGAAACACTTTTTCGTATAAATGGCAAGGCAGCTTCCCATATCTCAGAAGCAATTTTCATTGTCAGTTCCTCCTACGAATATTAAACTTAATTATATCAAAAAAAATAGGATTTTACAATAGTTTTTAGGCTTTATTTTCCTTTATATAATAATATTTTCTTTAATTATAATTATTTATATTTTTCGATAGCCATAACGGCTAATTTGTCACAGCGCTCATTCTCACTATGTCCATTATGCCCTTTAACCCACACAAAATTAACAACGTGTTTTTCAAGCAAAATGAGTAGCCTTTCCCAAAGGTCACAATTAAGCGCTTTATCCTTTGAAGTTCTCATCCAATTATTGTTTTTCCAGCGCACCACCCAGCCCTTTTGAATTGAGTCTATAAGGTATTTTGAGTCACTATAAATAATAACGTTGCAACGCTCTTTAAGTGTTTCTAAGCCAACAATTGCGGCCGTAAGCTCCATTCTATTATTAGTAGTCTCTTTTTCCCCACCAGATAATTCTTTTTCTATATCTCCAAAGCGAAGTATAGTGCCATAACCACCAGGGCCAGGGTTTCCACTACATGCGCCATCTGTATAAATTTGAACTGTTTTTAGCATAATTTCACCTCTTAGTTATTATAGCATAGTGAAATACCCTTTACAATATCAATAATTTATTATAAAATGTTAAGTGGTGGTGATAATTGTTGAAAAAAGAAATTTATGATGATAGTTCTATTTCCTCATTAAAAGGTGCGGATAGAGTTCGTGCAAGGCCTGGGGTAATTTTCGGCTCGGATGGGCTTGAGGGTTGCTGTCATTCAGTATTTGAGATACTTTCTAATTCAATAGATGAGGCTCGTGAGGGGTATGGTAAGCTTATTGAGGTTACCTATTTTCGTGATGGCTCAATACAAATTGATGATTATGGTCGTGGTGTTCCACTTGGTTATAATGAAAAAGAGGAACGCTATAATTGGGAACTTATTTTCTGCGAAATGTACGCAGGGGGCAAGTATAACAATAATTCTGGCAACAATTATGAGTTTTCGCTTGGGCTTAATGGTCTTGGTGCCTGTGCAACGCAGTATACCTCTGAATATATGGATGTTGAGGTTAGGCGTGATGGAAATATTTTCAAGCTATACTTTGAAAAAGGTGAAAATATAGGTGGGCTACAAACAGAGCCAACTCGTTTTAAGGCTACTGGCACTAAAATAAAATGGAGGCCAGATTTAGACGTTTTTACCGACATAGATATTCCCTTGGAATATTTTTTAAGCGTACTTAAAAAGCAGGCTGTTGTTAATGCAGGGCTTACCTTTAAGCTGTTTGTGGAAAAAGAGGATAAGTCCTTTGAAGAACAGGATTTCGTTTATGAAAATGGTATTATTGATTATGTAAAAGAGGTTGGCGGTCAAAAATCTATTACAGATGTGCAATATTTCGAGGCAGAAAGAACAGGTCGTGACCGTGAGGACAAGCCAGATTATAAGGTTAAATTATCCGTTGCTTTTTGCTTTAATAATGAAGCAAATATGACGGAATATTACCATAATTCAAGCTTTTTAGAGCATGGTGGCTCGCCTGATAAGGCTGTTAAAAGTGCTTTTGTTTCGGTTGTTGACCAATATATAAAGGCAAATGGTAAATATAATAAAAATGAAAATAAGGTTTTATTTACAGATATTTCTGACTGCTTATGCCTTGTTAGTAATTCATTTTCTACTGTAACAAGCTATGAAAATCAGACTAAAAAATCCATCACAAATAAGTTTATTCAAGAGGCAATGACGGATTTTCTGCGCCAGCAATTAGAGATTTATTTTATTGAAAACAAGGTTGAGGCAGATAAAATTGCCGAGCAAGTTTTGATAAACAAAAGAAGCCGAGAAAGTGCAGAAAAAGCCAGAATAAATGTTAAAAAAATGCTAAGTGGCAACACCGATATGATGTCACGAGTGCAAAAATTCGTAGATTGCAGAACGAAGGATTTAAAAAGGCGTGAGATATATATAGTTGAGGGTGATTCAGCGCTTGGCTCGTGTAAATTAGGCAGGGACGCAGAATTTCAAGCTATTATCCCTGTTAGAGGTAAAATTTTGAACTGCTTAAAGGCAGATTATGATAAGATATTTAAAAATGAAATAATCCTTGATTTAGTAAGGGTTTTGGGCTGTGGGGTTGAGGCAAAGTCCAAGCATAATAAGGATTTTAACACCTTTGAACTTGAAAATTTGCGTTGGAGTAAAATTATAATATGTACCGATGCCGATGTTGACGGATACCAAATAAGAACCCTTATTTTAACTATGTTTTATCGCTTAATGCCAAGTCTTATCGAGGCTGGCTTTGTGTATATTGCAGAGTCCCCACTTTTTGAAATTACAACAAAGGAAAAGAATAAGGACAAGGTTCAATTTGCTTTTACTGAGGCAGAAAAAGCAAAAATTATAACAAAGCTTGATGATAAAAAATATACCATTCAAAGAAGTAAAGGACTTGGTGAAAACCAACCTGAAATGATGTGGGAAACAACAATGAACCCAGAAACAAGGCGGCTAATTAGGGTAATGCCAGAGGAAGACAGCGCATTAGCGCAGGCTAAATTTGAGCTATTGCTTGGCGATAATTTAGCAGGCAGAAAAGAACATATAGCTAAAAATGGAGCGAAATATATTGATTTAACGGATGTAAGTTAATCAAAAGGGCTAACACAAATTTGTGTTAGCCCTAAATTTTATTTAATCACATCTTGTCCTATATATGGCACTAAAACATCTGGAATTGTAACGCTACCATCAGCATTTTGAAAATTTTCAAGTATGCAGGCAACTGTGCGCCCAACTGCAACACCACTACCGTTTAGCGTATGCACAAATTCTGCCTTATCGCCCTGTTCACGCTTGAATTTTATGCTCGCCCTTCGTGCTTGGAAGTCCTCAAAATTACTGCAAGAGCTTATTTCAACATATCTGTCATAGCTTGGCATCCAAACCTCTATATCGTACGTCATTGCAGAGCTAAACCCTAAATCACCCGAGCATAAAAGCACAACTCTGTATGGAATTCCAAGTGCTTGCAATACGCTTTCGGCGTCACCAGTCAAATTTTCAAGCTCATCATAAGACTTTTCAGGGTCTGCAAACTTAACAAGCTCTACCTTGTTAAACTGGTGCTGACGAATAAGTCCACGAGTATCACGCCCTGCCGAGCCAGCCTCTGCCCTAAAACATGCTGAGTATGCGCAATATTTAATAGGCAATTCACTGCCCTGCAAAATTTCGTCACGGTGCATATTAGTAACTGGAACCTCTGCTGTTGGAATTAGAAAATAATCAGAATTTGCAATTTTAAAAGCATCTTCTTCAAATTTTGGAAGCTGTCCAGTCCCAATCATAGAATTTCTATGTACCATAAATGGTGGGAAAATCTCTGTATAGCCAGCCTTCATTGTATGAGAATTAAGGTAAAAATTGATAATCGCACGCTCAAGCGCAGCACCTATGCCCTTGTAAAAGGTAAAACGAGATCCTGTAACCTTTGCTGCCCTTGCGGTGTCGAGTATGCCTAAATCCTCCCCAATATCCCAATGAGCCTTTGGCTCAAAATCAAACTTTGTTGGGTCGCCCCAGCTTCTAATTACTTGGTTATCCTCTTCTGATAGCCCAACTGGAACCCTTTCATTTGGCATATTTGGTATCGTCATAACTATATTTTGTAGCTTTTCATCAAGCACTTTAACGCTCTCGTCAAGCTCTTTTATTTGGTTTGATAATTCTTTCATTTCTTCGAAAATACCACTAACATCTTTTCCCTCTTTTTTAAGCTGTGGTATTTGCTTTGACACAATATTTTGCTTATTTTTAAGCTGTTCAACCTCAACTAATGTTTCGCGTCTTTCTTTATCAAGGTCTAAAAACTCTGTTAAATCAAGCTTTGCGCCTCGCTTTTCCATTGCCTCGATTACTTTTTCTGGGCTTGTTCTTAATAATTTAATGTCTAACATTATGCACTCACTCCTATATTATAGTTTGTATCCTCTTTTTGCAAGCTGGGTTTCTAAATTAGTGTAAAGCTCCTTTGCACTACTGCTTAGAACCTCGAAATTTACATTTTGCAATTGTGCCAAGCTGTTTTTATATTGACCTAAATCAAATAGATTTTTAGCTTTTATTAAAAAATCCATTGTTTCAGTTGCTTTTTTTGAATCATCATTATCTTTAGTAAGAGCGACGATTTTTGTTTGTAGCTCTGAAATTTTTTCAGTTGAAGCCTTTGCTTCGTCAATTAGCTTTTGTTTTTCGTCAACAAGGTCGGTAACACTTTGCTGAATTGTTTGGTTAAAGACGTTTTCTTCTTGCTGAACAGTTTTAACAGCTTGGTTTGGAGCAAGCCGAGTTTGCGACAGGGTTGAAACTAAAATTAGTAAAAGTGCAACAGCAAACATTAAAACGCTATAAAACCAAATAAAACGAACTTTGTTTTTCATATAGGTTGATTTTCCTCCTTTAAAATGTTTCACGTGAAACAAAACCCAATTTGCTAATATTTTGCCCTTAATTAAAAAATATATCCAAAATGACATATTACATTATGTAATGCCTGAAAATCCAGCACAAACCAATTTTGAGCACCCATATTTTTGTAAATATTGTCGAATAATGCTATTTCTTCAATAAATTTAACAAACGTTCTAAATCATCATTAGAATAGTATTGAATTTCAATTTTGCCCTTTCCTTTGTTGTGGTGAATTTTTACCTTTGTTCCAACCTGACGAGAAACGTCGTTTTCCAAATCTGAAAGGTAACGACCCAGCTCGGTGTCGGTTTTTGGCTTGTCGGTTTTTGGCTTGCCAAGCATTTTAACATAATTTTCTGTGTCACGAACACTCATGCCTTTTGAAACTATCAATTTTGCAAGCTCTAATTGCTGTGCTTTTGATGAAAGCGATAGTATCGCTTTTGCGTGCCCACCCGAAATTTCACCCTTTTCAAGCATAGCTTGTATTTCTTTTGCAAGGTGTAATAGGCGCAGAGCGTTTGCAACTGCACTTCTGCTTTTGCCAACTCTTTCGCTTATTTTTTCTTGTGTCATATTAAATTTTTCCATAAGTGAGTGATACCCCTGAGCTTCTTCTACTGGGTTTAAGTCCTCTCGCTGAAGGTTCTCGATCAGAGCAATCTCCATAACGGTCGTATCGTCATATTCACGAATAATAGCAGGAATAACCTTAAGTCCTGCGTTTTTTGCCGCACGCCATCGTCTTTCCCCTGCAATAATTTGGTATCTATCGTCTTTTCTTACAACTAATATTGGTTGAATAACACCGTGAATTTTAATTGAGCTTGTTAGCGAGTCTAATTTTTGTATGTCAAACTGTTTACGTGGTTGATCCTTGTTTGGCTCTACATCAATAATTTTCAGTTCAACTGCTCCACTTGTTTCGACCTCTGACATACTGTAATCAGGGATTAATGCGCCAAGCCCTCTGCCTAAGCTACTTTTTTTAGTCATACAATCACCTCTTTATTTATTATATAGTTAATTTCAAGTTATTTATTGTTATCAATAATTTCCTGTGCCAATGCCCTGTAACATTCTGCACCCTTGCTTGATGAATCGTGCACGATTATCGGTTCGCCAAAGCTTGGAGCCTCGGAAAGCCTAACGTTTCTTGGAATAATGGTCGAACAAACCTTGCGAGGAAGCACCCTTTTAACCTCCTCTACAACCTCAATAGAAAGGTTTGTACGAGAGTCGAACATTGTAAGTAGTGCGCCCTCTATGTCAAGCTGTGGGTTTATGCTACGTCTAACCTGTTTTATTGTGCTTGTAAGCTGTGACAATCCTTCAAGTGCGTAGTAGTCACATTGAATTGGAATAAGTATTGTATTTGCGGCGGCAAGCGCATTAAGTGTAATTAGGCTAAGTGATGGCGGACAGTCAATAAGCACAAAATCGTAGGAATTTTCCAGCCCAGAAAGAGCATCTTTAAGTCTAAATTCACGCCTCTCCATACCTACAAGCTCTATTTCAGCGCCTGAAAGCTGTATGTTTGAAGCGCAAATATCAAGGTTTTTCCACTTTGTAGGAGTTATAGCATCTTTAATTGGTGTAGAGTTTATGAGCACATCATAAATTGAGTATTTAACCTTGTTTTTGTCGATTCCAAGACCACTTGTGGTATTGCCCTGTGGGTCGGTATCTATGACGAGTGTTCGTTTGCCCTTTTCAGCAAGGCAAGCACTTGCATTTACAGAGGTTGTCGTTTTACCCACTCCGCCTTTTTGGTTGGCAACTGCAATAATTTTCATCTGTTCACCCCAATATAATTTCATATTCTAATTATACCACATATAATTAGAATATCAACATAAAAATGTTCCACGTGGAACATTTTTATAAAAAGTTTGTAATTGTCACTGATTTAGGGTATAATACTATACGAGGTGAACATATATGGCGTTTGACGGAGTAGCAATTTCTTGCTTAAAATACGAGCTACAAAACCTGCTAAAAGATGGCAGGGTTGATAAAATAGCACAGCCAGAGAAGGACGAAATATCAATTGTTATAAGGGCAGGGGGCAAAAATCAGCGTTTGTTAATCAGCGCAAGCTCATCAAGCCCACGAATACATTTGACAAGTAATCAAAAAGATAACCCGGAAAAAGCTCCAATGTTTTGTATGCTACTTAGAAAACACCTTTCAAGTGGGAAAATTGTAGATTTTAGCCAGCCAGAGTTTGAACGTGTGCTAAATATTCACATAGAAAGCCATGATGAATTAGGCGATTTATCAATAAAAACCTTGATTGTGGAGATTATGGGCAGGCATAGCAATATAATTCTTGTGGATAGTGAGGATAAAATATTAGGCAGCATAAAGCACGTTGATTTTACCGTGTCAAGCGTGCGACAGGTTTTACCTGGCATGAGGTATGAAATGCCACCATCACAAAACAAGCTTAACCCTATGGAAACTCTTGCAAGTGAAATTCTGCCAGATATTCGCACATCGGTGCAAACTGCGGATAAATTTTTGTTAGATACCTTTACAGGTATAGGTCCACTTACTGCAAGGGAAATTGCATATTTAAGCCTGAGGGATCACTCGGCCGATTTATCAACAATTTCAGACCTTAAAAAAGAGCTTTTTGCAAGGTTTGTGGCGTCATATTTTGAAAACATAAAAAAATGCAACTATTCGCCTGTTTTGCTTTATAAAAACGAAAAAAAGGTGTGGGATTTTAACGCCCTTGACATAACACAATACGAGGGAAAAGTGATAGTTAAAAAAAGAGATAGCCTAAACGAGGCACTTGATGAATTCTACACAACGAGGGATTTGCAAGAGAGAATTAGCCAAAAAACAGCAGGATTACTTAAATTTGTGGATAATAACATACAGCGTTGCCAGAAAAAGCTTTCCCTGCAGCATCAAAAATTAAAGGACTGCGAGGACAAGGAAAAGGATAAAATGTTTGGGGATCTAATAATTTCTAACCTATATAAAATAGAAGAAAATCAGAAAAGCGTAGAGATAGAGAATTACTATAATAATATGGAAAAGGTTAAAATAAACCTAAAACCAGAGCTCTCACCCTCGCAAAATGCTCAAAGGTATTACATGCTTTACCAAAAAGCAAAGAATGCAGAGAAAATGACAGCTGAGCAGGTTGTTCTATCAAAGCAGGAGCTTGAATACTTAGAAAGCGTGCAGGATAGCTTGCTTAGAAGCGAAAGTGAAAAGGATATAAACGAAATAAGAGATGAATTATATTCACAGGGCTACTTAGTCAAGAAAAAAACATCATCTAAAATTAGAAAAGCAGTAATCACACAGCCGCTTAAATTTGTAATAGGCGAGGGTGATGAGGCTTATGAGGTTTATGTAGGTAAGAATAATATTCAAAATGACACACTAACCCTTCGCAGCTCTAAGCCTAATGACCTGTGGTTTCATACTAAAAATATTCCTGGAAGCCATACTGTGATTAAAACGGATGGCAAAATGCCATCAGAAGATGTGATTGTTCAGGCGGCAAAAATATGTGCATATTTTAGTAAAGCAAAGAATTCTGCGAATGTTCCTGTCGATTATACTATTATTAAAAATGTTAAAAAGCCAAGTGGTGCAAAGCCTGGAATGGTAATATACGATAATTACAATACTGTAAATGTAATACCTACCCCTCCGCCGAAAAATAATTAAAATAATTGCCCGTCCACAAAAGTGGCGGGTAAATTTATGCCATCTTTTAGCCCCTTGTGGTAGAAAAAATTTATAAGATGCTCAGCTTGGGCATTATCGGCACAAATAAAATTATCAAATTCAACCCAATCTACATTCATCATTTTGCTTTTTAAATTCAAAAGAGCAACATTCTTGCTTTTAACAAGGCTTAAATAATCTTCACAATTGCCCAAGGACTTTTCCAATTCTATAATTCGTTTATCAATTATTTTAGATACATATTCATTAGATATTTGCATAACATTACCCTCTTTCGTTCACGTATTGAAAACTATATACTAATTATACACCCAAAACGTGAAAAGTCAAGCTAAAATTCTACAAAAATTTACAAAATTGTATAAAATGCTTTGTTTTTTTCACAAAATAGTATATAATACATTCAAAGGGGTGAATAAATATGGTTTTAGCACAAAGACTAAAACAATTAAGGTCAGAAAGTAAGCTAACTGCAACAGAGGTTGCTTCAAAATTAGGTGTAGCAAAATCAACAATTTCAAATTACGAAAAGGGAATACGAGAGCCTAACCTTACCACTCTAAATAGCTTAGCGAAAATGTACGGAACAACTCTTGATGTTTTGTTAAATTTTAGTGGGGATGATGTTCCACCTAGCACTTCGGTTGTGCCAGTTGATGAAATATCGCAAATACCAATTTTGAGCGTCATTCGTGCTAGCGAGCCAATCTATGCAGAGGAAAATGTGATGGGCTATACTGATTTAGGAAGTGAATATAAGGGTAAGGGCGATTACTTTGCAATATACGTTGAGGGCGATAGTATGAACAAAAGTAGAATTTATGAAGGAGATATGGTTATTGTTCGCAAGCAAGCAACAGTTGAGAACAACGAAATTGCTGTTGTATTAATTGATGAAGAATGCTCCACAATTAAAAAAATTTTTCGTACAGAAAAAACCGTAACACTAATACCAAGTAGCACAAATACAAACCACAAACCAAGGCTTATTGACCTTAAAACATCAAGCGTTAAAATATTGGGAAAAGTTATCGAGGTTAAAATTAAATTGTAAGCATTCCCCGATTTTTTAAAAAGTTTCATGCACCTATTTTTTATTGTTAGGGTATACTAAACAAATAAAAAATAAAGGGGTGCAAAAAATGAAAAAATTATTTTTAATATTATTAGCGTTTCCACTTGTTATTATTACTTCGTGTGTTAACCCAAATAATCCTATGATAGAGCAAAACCCAGATACGAATTATCCAAGTGACCAAAAAGTTATAATGCCCTCGCCTATGCAGGTGGTTCAGGGAACGGGCTATGATAATAAAACAATCTCTTGGGGCTTTAAAAAAATTAAAAATGCACAGCCCGAGGTTCCGCAGGGTTGGAAGGATATTTTGTCAAGGTTTGATGGTTATTATATAGGTGATACTTCAAAAAAAGTTCTGTATCTAACATTTGATGAGGGCTATGAAAATGGCTATACAGGCAAGATTTTAGATACCCTAAAAACAACATCAACGCCTGCTGCATTTTTCGTTACAGGCCCATATTTACAGCAAGAGACGGCGCTAATAAAAAGAATGGTTGACGAAGGGCATATAGTTGGAAACCATACTATAAATCACCCAAGTATGCCATCCGTTACTGATGATGAGAAGCTAAAAAAAGAGCTAACTGGGTTAGATGAAAAGTTTTTTGCCCTAACACAAAAAAATATGAAATTTGTAAGGCCACCAATGGGTGAATTTAGCGAAAGAACGCTGGCACTTTCAAAAAATTTAGGTTATAAGACTATATTTTGGAGCAGTGCGTATGTGGATTGGAATGTTAAAGCCCAAAAATGTGCAGATTATGCATTTGAGCAGGTAACCAGTCAATTCCATAATGGGTGCATTATTCTACTTCACGCAGTATCCGAGGATAATATGGAAGCACTCCCAGAAATAATTAAAGATGCACGGTCAAAGGGATATACGTTTGAAAGCTTGAATGAATTATAATATATGGGCAGAAATCACTCTATCAATAATATATTTACAGCATATTAAATGTCGAAAAAGGTTAATTTAATTCTGTAATCAATGTATTTTAGATAGGGGGGATTTTGGTGATAAGAAAAAATAGAAGGCTTTTGTTTGTTTTAACTGTTGCGACAATTTTTTCAATTCAAATATATAACTTAGCTCCACAGCATTTAACCTTGCGTGATGGTGAAAATTATCCACTTCCACCATTTATAAGTGGTTTAAGGGATAACTCGGATACACAGCTAAAATTGTTTGGATTTGTTCCAATAAAAACTGTCGAGGTAGATATTGTACCTAAAATTGATTTAATTCCATGCGGGAACACTGTTGGGGTTAAGATAAATATTGATGGAGTAATGATTGTTGGATTTTCTGAAATTCGTAGTATAGATGGAAAACGTCATAACCCTGCAAAGGACGGAGCGCTAAAAATTGGTGATGTTATAAAGAAAATAAATGGAAATTTTGTAGAAAATATTGACAATTTGTCAAAAATAGTAGAAAATGGTAATGGAGAGGATTTATCTGTTGAAGTTGCAAGGGGAAACGCCACTCAAACATTCCATATTAAGCCCGAATTAGCAAGAGAGGATAATATCTATAAAATAGGTGCATTTGTAAGGGATAGCACCTCTGGTATAGGAACTTTAACCTTTATAGAGCCAAAAAGCAAGGTTTTTGCCGCACTTGGGCACCCAATAGCCGATTCAGACACAGGTGGCATTATTACAGTTGGCAATGGTGAAATTCTTCGTTCTAATATTGTAGGTGTGCAAAAAGGTGCAAGAGGCTCACCTGGAGAGCTAAAAGGTGTTTTTAGCATAAGTCAAAAAATTGGCGATATTCTGCAAAATAACGAGGCAGGCATATATGGAAAAATGAAAATTGTAAATTCCGAAAATAAACCAATGCCTATGGCTATGCGTTCACAAATTAAAGTTGGCAAGGCGTATATACTTTCAAATATTGAAAGCGATAAGGTTGGAAAATATGATATAGAAATCCAAAAGGTAATGCGAAATTCTTACGATAATAAAGGGATGGTAATTAAGGTAACAGACGAACGCCTTATAAAAAAGACAGGTGGAATAGTGCAAGGTATGAGTGGTAGTCCTATAATACAAAATGAAAATATCGTTGGTGCTGTAACACATGTATTTGTAAATGACCCAACAAAAGGATACGGAACATTTATCGAGTTAATGCTTGATAAAGCTATTAATATCGACAAAAGTGAGTAATAATGCTAATTTTCGTTTAAAATAGATAGCTATTTTAAACGAAAATTAGTATAAATAATACAATTGTAAAATAAATGGGGAAAATTAGCAAAAAACACTTGTAAAATATTACCAACTAATGTATAATATTGACAGTTACTAAATACACATTACGAGGAGGACTTTTGAAATGGGGAAAATAAGGTTAGCGTTGGCAGATGACAACAGAGAATTTTGTTCATTAGTTGTGGATTATATATCTATGATTGATGACATTGAGCTTGTAGGTATAGCTAATGATGGACTTGTTGCGCTTGAGTTGGTTGAGCAAAAACAGCCAGATGTTTTGATTTTGGATAATGTAATGCCACAGCTTGATGGACTTGGAGTTCTTGCGAGGCTTCAAAATGTAACAGCTTTTAAAAGGCCAAAGGTTATAACAATAACCGCAAGCCTCACAGAGGACTTTATGATAAATGCATATAAATTAGGTGCAGATTATCAAATGTCTCGCAGAATTGACATCGAGGAAATAATTAAGCGTGTGCGTATGATTATGGAAAAACCAAAACATCGCATTCCACAAAATCCTTCAATAAACAAAGGCACAATTGATGTTGAAACAACTGTAACATCAATAATACATGAGGTAGGCGTTCCTGCACATATTAAAGGATATGTTTATTTGCGTGAAGCAATAATGCTTGTGCTTAAAGATACAGATATGGTAAATTCCATTACCAAACAGCTATACCCATCTGTTGCAAAGACATATAATACCTCTGCAAGCAGGGTAGAGCGTGCAATTCGCCATGCGATTGAGGTTGCGTGGGATAGAGGCGACACAGATACACTAAATAAAATTTTCGGCTTTACTATAAACCAAGCAAAAGGCAAGCCAACAAATAGTGAATTTATAGCAATGATTGCAGATAAATTAAGATTAGAAATGAAATACGCAAATTAAAACTATACTGGACTATCCAAATGGATAGTCCTAATTTTTTAACTTATTTTTTTCATTGTTAACTTTCCACAATCAAGGTCAGCTATTACTTTTGCTACTGCATCAAAATTATTTGTTACGGTTATATGGTTTGCTGCCTCTTTTACACGAGGCATAGCGTTTCCAACAGCAACACCGAGGGCTGCGTCTTGCACCATTTCCAAATCATTTTCATTATCACCAATGCCAATTGTCATTGACATTGGAATTCCAAGCCTTTTTGCAAGCTCCTGCATCGCTCGTCCCTTTGATGATTCTAAGTTGATTACCTCAAAATATTTTGGAGAGCTTTGCACAAATTTGTACTTGCCAACAAAGTGAGATTTTAATAAAAAATCCTTAACAATTGGCAATTCCTCTGGCGTTTGTATAAAAAGAATTTTCGTCCATGGTGCTGGTAAATTTTTATAATTTGAATTATTAAGAGGAAAATGCTCTAAAACTCTATGCTCCTCTACCGTATCATTCATTTTGCAAAAATGGACGGTGTCACCTATAACAACCTCAACCCCTGCAAATGGTATGTTTTCAGTAACATAATCAACAACCTCGGAAACTTTTTCATCCAGCCCAAGTTGCCAAACAAATTCATTCTTGTTAAAATCATATATTGCAGAGCCATTATGGCTTATTACTGGTGCATTTGGTTTAACCTTGTCCAAAAACATCCTCATTCCACTTGGAACTCTACCAGTCGCTAAGGTGAATATACCACCCTCGTTTTTAAAATATTCAATAGCTAATTGATTTTTAAGTGACACCTTATGCTCATCATTTATAAGCGTGCCATCAATATCGCTACATAAAAGCATACCACTAAACTTACCCATTATGTAATCTCCCTTAAATCTTTTTTTATAATATTACCACAAATCGTATTAATTGTCAAAACGGAGCAAAATTTGCTCCGTTTTCTAAATTTAATTCATTCTAAATATACTCTTTAGTATTCCACTAAAAAACTTAGGCATTTTAAGTACAACAATTTTCATACAAGACACCTCTCAAATTTTATATTTCTATAGGCGCAAAAAGCAACAACCAAGTCCAACAATAAGCACAGCCTCTATCACTACTAAAAACCAAGCTGGAATAATAAAAGCGAGCAGAATTCCTATGCCTAATGCCACTATTAGTGCACCAGCTATGCAACAATTGTGAAACAAATGGCGCACCTCCTAAACTATATCTTAGTATAGTATATTCGGTGTGCAAAATAATGTTACTCTGTTTCACATATAATATAAAGTAGCCCACTTTTTATTTCAATAGTTGCAGTGCTACCAAAAAATTCGTTGCTAATTCCGTGGTTATCAACCTGATGAAGTGTCGCATTTTCAAGAGGATATAAAAGCCCAGTTGTGGTTACTCCCTCTACCTTGTCGGTTAGGGGAATTAGTGAAATATTTGTGCAATAACCACGGCTAAGCTCGGCCCTGTCCTTTATTAAACAAACCTTGCTGTGCTTTGTAAGGAGCATACCCTCTGCTCCCATTTCTAAAATATATCTAAGCAGGATAATTGCCCCTAAGCTGTGGTCAATCCTGCCACCAAACGCTCCAAGCAGGATAATTTCATCACAGCCCTGCTCGATAGCGTAATCGACACAAAGGTGCAAATCGGTCTTATCCTTTTTCTTTGGGTGAACTATTGTTTGAATGCTCTTTGGAATTCGTGCAACTATGGAATCCATATCGCCAATAATAACATCAGGGGTAACACCAATAAGCTGTGCAACGTCATAGCCACCATCTGCACAAATAACTAAATCCTCACCCTTATGTTTAAGGCGCTTGTAAAAAGCTATATCGTCAATACGAGGGTTTCCTGCCGCATAAATCCACGCACGTCTGCTCATACTTCCTCTCCCCTTCGAGCTTCATTCCTAAGCTCGCTAACAGCGAAAACAGAGTCACTCGCCCCAAAAATAGCTGTTCCTGCAACAATAACATTTGCCCCAGCACGCACAAGCTCTGCTAAATTGCTTGCATAAATTCCACCGTCAACCTGTAAATCTACATCATTTCCAATCATTTTTCTAATCGCTGAAATATTTTCTATTGCACATTTTTCAATGCTTTGCCCACCAAAGCCAGGATATACAGTCATTTGCAAAACCATATCTACTTTATCTGCAAGGTGCGCAATCTTGCTTGGAGGCGTATTAGGGTTAAGCGCAATTCCTGCTTTAAGCCCAAGTGATTTTATTAATTTAATGCACTCATCGGCATCGTCAGGGCATTCAATATGTACAGTTATAATATCTGCACCTGCCTTTGCAAAAGGCTCGATATATTTTAGTGGATGCTCAATCATAAGGTGAACATCAAGCGTAAGGTCTGTAATTTTATTTATAGCATTAACAACAGGAACTCCAAAGCTTAAATTTGGCACAAAATGCCCATCCATAACGTCAATGTGAAGCATATCGGTGCAATTTTCAATTTTTTTTATCTCACTACTAAGGTTTGCAATGTCTGATGCAAGTAGTGACGGTGAAATTTTTATCATAGATTTAGTCCCACTCCTTAATGTCTTTTAATATATCATAAAGGGCAGTATAATTATTATACCTACTATCCCCTATTAAGCCCTGCTCTAATGCGCTTAAAACAGCGCAATCCTTTGGTTTTCCACCAATATGCACGCAATCATCAAAGCGACAATTGTTGTTATAAATTTCAAATTCATTAAACAAATTTTTAAGCTCATTTGCCTTTACATTAGTTATTTCAAGCAGGCTAAACCCTGGTGTGTCCATAACAAATCCGCCGCCACTAAGGGGCATAAGCTCAATATGGCGTGTTGTGTGCTTTCCACGTTCAATTTTACTGACTATACCTGTTTCAAGGCTAAAACCAAGGCAGTTTAATATGCTGGATTTACCAACCCCAGAATTTCCTGCGAATGCTGTGATTTTGCCCCTTATCAACTTTTTAAGGTCTTCTACTCCCTCACCAGTCGAGGCGCAAATGGGTGTAACCCTGTAACCAGCTAAAGAGTACATTTCTATAATTTTATCTGGATCTAAAAGGTCCGTCTTGTTAACTGCAATAATAACATCAATATTGCCCTTTTCGGCGGTAACTATTAGCTTGTCTATCATAAAAAAATCTGGATTAGGGCTTGTTGCGGCGATAACAATAACAACCGTATCAACATTTGCAACAGCAGGGCGAATAAGGTAGGTTGTTCGTGGGGAAATCTCCTCTAACGCACCCTCAAATGGGTTTTCATTAACAATTGTAATTTCAACCTTGTCGCCAACCATTGGTGTAATTTTTTGCTTGCGCATTTTGCCACGAGCATGACATTCTACAATGCCACGCTCGGTAGAAACATAATAAAAACCACCAATGCCCTTAGTAATTACGCCGGATAGCCTCATAGAGTCACCGTTTTAGAGGCATATAAAGCGCCATTAAAGTAGATTTCAAGATTTACTGCCCCATTACCTGTGATATTTATATTAAATGCTTTTTCATCTTTGCTATGTGTCATATTGTGTATTGTTTTTCCGTCCTGCAAAATTTTAATTGTGGTTTTTTCTTGTTCCTGCGGAATATTAATAGTCATTGACTTTGTTTTAATGATGGTAGCTGGCTTTACTGGTGTCGGCGTTTGTTGGATTATTTGCGTATTGCCTGTGCTTGCTGATGTGCCAGAGCTTACAGTTAGGTCAATTTCGGTATATTCGTCTACACTTGTTCCACGGGAAACACTTTGAGTTAGGACAACATTTTTCGGTTTATCACTCGGAACATCTGTAATTTTGCCCTCACGAAGCTTGTTATCAGAAATAACACGCCTTGCCTGTTGAACGTCCTCACCAATTAAATTAGGCATAGTAATTTGGTTCTTCCCTGCACCTTGGCTTACATAAATTGTAATTTCCTCGCCTGCTTTTAATGTATAGCCTGCTTGGGGAACTGTTCGAGTTATAACGCCCTCTGTAACGGTGTCGCTTGATTCTTTGATTTCCTTAACATTAAGCCCTAATTTTTCAATATCAAGCCTTGCATCAGTTGCAATTTTATTAACATAATTATCAATAGTAATGTCTTTTATTCCTGCACTAACTACAACATTAATTTCAATTGGAGTTTTAATCATCTTGCCTGTTTTCGGGTCCTGCGAGATTATAACACCCTTTTCATATTCCTTTGAGGGAACCTGTTGCACCATATTTATAGTAATCTTTTTATTTTTATAGGTATCTTTTATATCATCATATTTTTGCCCTACTAAATCAGGAACAGGCATTTCAACACTTTTAGAGCTACTAAATGCACCAGGGTAAACAACGGCAATCGTGCCAAAAATAAGTATGCTTACAATAACGACAGAGGTTATAATAGCCCAAATAACAGCTTTTTTATCCGAAGCAGTTTTAGGTTTTTTCTCTTTTTCTGGTTGCTCACCTACCTCGGCAATATTAATGGCAGGAATTTTGCGTGTAGAAAAATTGTTAGCTAATTCTGGCACTTCATCTGGAACAATATCTGGTTGTTTTTGTGCAGCGTAAAGGTCATCAAGCAACCCAGCAGAGGACTGATAGCGCAAAGATTGTTCCTTGCTCATTGCTTTTAATATAATTGCCTCTACTGCAAGTGGTATAGCAATATTATATTCCTTTGGTGAAACTGGCTTTTCTTGCAGGTGTTTAATTGCAATAGAAACAGGGCTATCACTCTCGAAAGGAACTCTACCTGTAAGCATTTCATACATAACAACACCAACAGAGTAAATGTCGCTTTTTTCGTCAGTATAGCCACCTCGTGCCTGCTCGGGTGAAAAATAATGCACCGAGCCAATAGTATTGCCACCCATAGTAACAGTAGCAGATGTAGCAGCACGAGCAATGCCAAAATCGGTAACCTTTAAAACACCCTCAGGGGTAAGTATTATATTATGAGGCTTAATATCACGATGAACTATGTGGTTTTTATGTGCGTGTTCTAAGCCCTTACAAATTTGGATTGAAAATTCAACAGCCTGCTGCCAGGATAATTTTTTGTTTGCATCGATATAATCCTTTAAGGTTTGCCCCTCAACGTATTCCATAATAATATATTGCAAACCGTCCTCAGAACCAACATCATAAATGCTAACAATATTTGGGTGTGAAAGTGCAGCGGCAGCCTGTGCCTCTGTATTAAAGCGTGCAAGAAATTCTTGGTCCTTTGCAAGCTCAGGGCGAAGCACCTTAACTGCAACATTACGGTTAAGCAGTCTGCAATGTGCCCTAAAAACTCTTGCCATACCACCGTTTCCAATTTCCTCGAGTATTTCATATCTATTGCCTAATATTTTACCAACCAATTATCATCACCCCTTAAATTTACTAAATTTTAATCAATATTGCAGTAATATTATCCATACCACCGTTTTCGTTTGCAAGGTTTATAAGCTCTTTAACTGCCGTGTCTATATCATTATTTTTAATAACCTGTGTAATTATTTCATCCTCAACAAAGGTAGTAAGCCCGTCGGTGCAAAGCAAAAAGTAATCTCCCTTTTTGAACACAATATGAGTTATGTCAACCTCGATATTCGGCTCTGTGCCAATAGCACGGGTAATAAGGTTTTTCTGTGGGTGCGTTTTTGCCTCGTTAGGTGTAATTTTGCCGAGGTCTACAAGCTGTTGAACAATAGAATGGTCGGTTGTTACCTGCCTAAAACCAAGCTCGCCAAGGTGATACGCCCTGCTATCGCCAACATTTGCAATGGTTGCTGTTCTGCCCTCAAAATAACAAACAATACCAGTCGTGCCCATTCCCAAAAGGTTTTTGGTGTGAATCGACATATCATAAACAGTTTTATTTGCAGCATATATTGCGTTTTTTAGGCAAACATCAACGTTTGTTGGCTTGCAATCGATGTTATCTTTTATAACATCAACAGCAGTTTTGCTGGCAATCTCTCCACCATTATGACCGCCCATTCCGTCTGCAATAATGCACCATTTGGCGCGTTCATCTATATAAAAATTGTCTTGATTTGTTTCCCTTACCTTGCCCTTGTCTGTAAGCCCTCGTATTTGCAACCCAATCACCACCTTAGTTCCTTAAATATGTTAATTTTCGTTTTTAACGAGAATTAGCATCAATTCCTTTTTGCCTTAGTTGACCGCACGAAGCGGAAATATCACTGCCAAGCTCACGACGCACCGTTGCGTTAATGTGTAGCTTTTCTAAACTATTGCGAAAAGCCGAAACGGTATTTGAACTGCTTTTTTTCAGCCCACTTTCCGGAACAAAGTTCGCAGGGATAAGGTTAACATGGCATAACATTCCTTTTAAAAGCCTTGCCAATTCCTCTGCACACTCCATGGTGTCATTAACCCCATCAATTAGTATATATTCAAAAGATATTCGTCTATTCGTAATATTTATATAATCACGGCAAGCCTTAATTAGCTTTGCAACTGGGTGTTTTTTGTTTATTGGCATAATCGAGTCTCTAATTTCATCATTTGGGGAATGAAGCGAAACGGAAAGAGTTATTTGCATATTTTCCTCTGCAAGCTGATATATTTTATCCACAAGCCCACAAGTAGAAAGCGAAATATGCCTGTAACCAATGTTGATGCCCTTTTCGTCGTTAATATTTTTTAAAAAGGTTATAACATTTTCATAGTTATCAAGAGGCTCGCCAAT
The DNA here is from genome assembly GCA_964455565.1 of uncultured Clostridiaceae bacterium. GTDB lineage: Bacteria > Bacillota > Clostridia > Monoglobales > Firm-18 > CAYVWT01. The sequence continues at coordinate 26,814 of CAYVWT010000002.1, forward strand.
TCCCATAAGAACTACATTAGAAACACGCTCACCAAGGTCACGCTGAACTATGGCTACCTGCCCTAATATCTCACCAGCTGTAAGGTTTCTAACCCTGCCACCAATTGTAGATGCACAAAATTTGCAGCCCATAAGGCAACCAACCTGCGTGGAAATGCAAACGGTAATTCCGTGCTTGTATTTCATAGCGACACTTTCGATAAAATTATCGTCACCTAATTTTAACAGATATTTAGTGGTTTCGTCTACCTCTGAAACAAATTTTTTTTCAATTTCCACCGTTGAGAGTGAAAAATTAGCAGAAAGCTTGTCCCTAAGGGCTTTGGAAAGGTCACTCATCTCGTCAAAAGAGGTTACCCCTCGTGAAAACCACTTGTAAATTTGCCCTGCACGAAACTTTGGCTCGTTTATAGACTTAATTTCGTTTTCAAGCTGTTCATATTTCAAATCATTTAGACTAATCATCCCAAACCTCATCCATAATTTTTTCTACGTCAGCTTTTCTCTTTTTTGTTTCCATCACATCAATTTCTATGGAAATTACACTGCCCTCTTTTGCATCTGGAAAAAGGTATTTTGGAAGGTTATACATTGTTTTATCAGGCATTTCAACAACTGCAAAATCACCCTCAAATCTATCAATAATTATTTTCATTTTTTCACCGTCCTATTTTATTTCTATGTTTTGACCGTCACTTGTTGCAACTATTGTTCCATTTATATCTGTTTGGTAAATTTTAACCCCAGCATTTTTAAGTGCGTTTAATATTTTCTGCGCTGGGTGACCATAAGTGTTGCCATTACCAACTGAAATAACTGCAAATTTTGGCGCAACTGCCTTTAAAAATTCTGCCGAGGTTGAAGTGCTACTTCCATGGTGCCCAACCTTTAAAAGGTCTGCCTTTAAATTATATTTAAACATTTCGCCCTCTGATATATTATCTGCATCACCAGTTAGCAAAAACGAAGTATTTCCAAAGGTAATTTTTGTTACTGCCGAGTAGCTATTCATATTTTCATAGTAATCACTATTTGGTGCTAATAATTCTATTTTTAAATTATCATTATTTAAAATTGACACACCAGCCCTTGCGGTGTTAACCTTTAAGCCTTTATTTTTAATTGCAAGCAGGGCATTTTCAAAGGTTTTAGTGTTGCTCGATACCTTTGGCATATAAATGCTTCCAATATCAAAAGAATTTATAACCTCTGCAAGCCCTCCAATATGGTCCTCGTGTGGGTGCGTTGCAATTAGATAATCAATTTTCTTAATTTGCTGTTTTTTAATGTAGCTAATAATAGTATTGCCATCTTCTCTGTTGCCTGCATCAATAAGAATTGTTTCGCCATTTGGAAGTATTCCAAGCATTGAATCTGCCTGCCCAACGTCAATAAAATGGAGTGAAAACTGGTTTGTTGTTTGCACCTGCACAGGCTTTGGCGCATTAAAATATGAGTAAATTATTGCTGAAATTATAATAATTACTATTATGTATTTTTTCATCTTATAACCTCAACAATCCTTCTGCATTTTTGTGCATTATCAAGCTTTTTTCATACTCTGTAAGGGGTAGTGACATAATTTTTTCAACATCTTCCTCTTGACTTTTCCAAGGAGAATCTGTTGCAAATAATATTTTGTCTGCTCCGTGGCTACGAACTATTCGCAAAAATTGTTCATCACTAATTTTGCCAAGAATATAGCTTGTGTCCAAATAAACCTCCTTACCAACTAAAAATTCCTCAACATCATCATAGCACAGGTATCCTCCCAAATGTGCGATAATAAGCTTTGCGCCCTCTATGTGCTTTAAAAGTGTGCATACACGCTGTGGGGTGCAGCGGCTTTCCCCAGGGATACCAATATCCACGCCACTATGAAAAATAATTGCAAGCCCAAGCCTTGCGGCGTAATGTAGCATTGGGAAAATACTTTCATCATCAACAAAAAAGTTCTGATAATCAGGGTGCAATTTAATGCCCACAAGCCCTAAGCTTTTTATTCTATCCAGCTCATTTTTCCAATCCTCATATAATGGATGAATGCTCCCAAAGGATATTATACCATCTTTTCCTGTAATTTGCGAGGCAAAAGTGTTAATTGACTGGGTCTGTTTTGGAACAGTTGCAATAGGTAACACAACGGAATAATCAATGCCTGCATTTTTCATAGAAAATTTAAGGCTTTCAAGCGTTCCATCTGTGTACGCCTTAATATTTGCCTTGTTTTGCAGGTGCTCTATTGTAGCCTGCGCAATTTTATCTGGGAATATGTGAGTGTGAAAGTCAATAATCATATTTTTGAAGTAAACCTTTCTTTATATGTGCATTTTCTGCATAGCTCCTCTGTTGCATGCCTGCGTGAAAAATTTTCTGCCATTAACCTTGCCCGAGGGCTGTTTATAATATCAGCAAAGCTGTTTTCGTATATATTTCCAAGGGCAATAACCCCCTCGCTATCCAAACAGCACGGAACAACCGTTCCACAAACCAAAATCCCAACCTGAGAGCGCATACCATAGCAAAAACCTCTGTTTGAAATATGTGGCATATCAAGGCTTGGCCAGTCAAACTGTTCTGCTTGGCTTAAAAAAACATTATCCTTAAGCTTTGTGCTGCGCTGAATGTTGATGCTATCTAAGTTAAATTCTTTCATTAAGTACAACTTTGTGTAGTCGTTTTCATCACTTGCCACCCATTGACGAAGCACAACAACAGTTGGAGTTTTTTCTGTTATTTCCCTTGCGAAATCAGTTACACTTTGCAAATATTGCTGTGGGTTATCACTTTCAAAGCTGTGAAGCGAAATATTAATCTGCCGAACAGGGTTATTTATAAGAATTTCCTTATTTTGCTTTAAAAGAGTGCCGTTTGTTGTTATGTCAACCTTAATGCTGTTTTCGGCACATAGCCTTAAAATATTAGAAAGCTGTGGGTGAAGCATTGGCTCTCCCTTAATATGCAGGTAAATATGGCTACCAAAAGGCTTTATTTGTCCTAAAATATATTCAAATTTATCTATTGAAATAAATTCTCTTTTGCGTGTAACCTCCGAGCAAAAGCTACAATTTAGGTTGCACACATTTGTTATCTCAACATATACCTTTTTAAACATCCTCCTTCCTCATTTTGCAGATATAAAAGCCATCACAATTATTTTCGCTTGGCAAGAGTGTGGTTTCTTCTAATATTTCAAAAGGGTTATTTTTAATAAATTCTTTGGTAATACCCTCATTTTCGTCCTTGTTAATTGTACAGGTAGAATAAACCAAAATACCGTTTGGCTTTAAATATTTTGCAGATATTTCAATGATTTTCTTTTGCATTTTCATTATTTCCAGTATATCATCAGGGGTTTTAGTCCATTTTATATCCGGCTTTTTGCGAATAATTCCAAGACCACTGCAAGGCACATCTGCAAGAACTTTGTCTGCCTTTTCAATATAGGCATTATTCAAAATGGTTGCATCACTAATTTGTGCATTTATTGATGTAATTCCAAGGCGTTTCGCATTTTTTTGTATCAATTCAATTTTGTGTGGGTGTATGTCAAAAGCTAATATGCTTGCTTTATCCTCTGACATTTCGGCCATTTGTGTTGCCTTGCCACCAGGCGCAGCGCACACATCTATAATAAGCTCGTTTTTTTGTGGGGAAATAGCCCTTGCAGATAGATAAGCGCCAGCATCTTGCACAGTAAACAAACCATTTTTAAATTCATCAAGAGTCGAAATATCACCGAATTTTGCAATTTCAATTATATTTTCAATGCTTGTTTTGGTAACGATTACTCCTTTTTCAGAAAGCGCCTTACATAGCCCATCTGCTGTTGTTTTAAGGGTATTTACCCTAACGGTAACTGGTGGGTTTATGTTGTTTGCGATTAAAATTTCCTTTGCGTGCGCATCACCATATTGCGTGCAAATTAAATCAACAAGCCACGCAGGGTGGGAATAATAAATACATAGTCCATCTTGTCCTTTTGGATATTCAACGTCACCTGTGCGTGAAACCGAGCGAAGCACCCCATTAACAAAGCCAGAGGATGCCTTATGACCATAGCGTTTTGCAAGGGTTACACTTTCATTAACAGCCGCAGAATGCGGAATTTTATCAAGAAAAATCATTTGATACACGCCAATTCTAATTGCGTTTAGTATCCAAATTGATAACTTTTTAAGCTTTTGTGAGCTATATGTTTGAATTATAAAATCAATACGAGATTTATTTTTAATAACGCCATAAACAAGCTCGGTTGTAAACGCCCTATCCTGTGGAGAAAGCTCTGCAAATGGCAGGGCTTTTTTAAGTGCCTTATCGCTGTATGCTCCGTTTTTTTCAACCTCATATAAAATTTTCAACGCACATTCTCGTGAAGTCATAAGTTTTCTCCTAAAATTGTACCTATTTCAAGCTGATGCCCTCGCAAAAATTCATCTGCTTGCATACGCTTTTTTCCCTCTAATTGAAGCTCAGTAATAATAATTGCGCCACCATCACACGCAACAGTTAAACCATTATTAATGCCAATAATTTCACCGTTTTTTCCATTTCCTGTTGTTATTTTTGCACTATATATTTTAAGCGATTTATCCTTATATTTTGTATGTGCTGTTGGGAATGGGTTCATTCCACGAATTAAATTTATAATGTTTTGTGGAGTTTCATTCCAGTCTATTTTGCAACTATCTTTTGTTAACATTGAAGCATAGCAGGAAAGGGAATCATCTTGTTTTTGTGGCGTAATTCCCCCTTTTTCTAAACATTCAAGTGTATCAAGTAAAACCTTTGGGCTAATCTCACAAAATTTATCGTGAAGCTCCCCTGCAGTCATAGTTTCGGTTATTTCAACCTCGCCTTTAAGCAGCATATCACCAGTATCAAGCCCAACGTCCATCTGCATTGTGGTAACACCACTAACCCGCTCGCCATTCACTATTACCCATTGAATAGGCGCCGCACCACGGTATTTAGGCAGTAGCGAAGCATGCACATTAATACACCCATATTTAGGATAATCTATAACATATTTAGGCAAAATTTTGCCATAAGCAACAACTACAATAACGTCTGGCTTATACATTTCTAAAACCTCTAAAAATGCACCATCTTTAAGGGTTTGTGGCTGATAAACATCAATATTTAATTGTAGTGCAAGCTCCTTAACAGGAGGGAAAGCCATTTTTTGCCCTCTGCCCTTTGGCTTGTCCGTTTGGGTAACCACGCAAACAACATTATGCTTTTCTATAAGTGATTTAAGGCAACTCACAGCAATATCTGGTGTGCCCATAAACATTATATTCATTCCTTGTCCTCCGTATCCTTGTCTTGCTCCACATACTCGGTCACAAGCTCAACAAAAAGGTGTCCGTCAAGGTGGTCGATTTCGTGGCACAGGGCACGAGCAAGAAGGTCCTCACCAGTTATTTCAAATATTTCGCCATTTCTGTTTTTTGCACGAACTGTAACAGTTTTAGGGCGCAGGACATACCCATATTTCCCGGGAACACTAAGGCAACCCTCTAAATCATTAACCACACCAAGCTGTTTTATTATTTCTGGGTTTATAAGCTCAATAAGCCCCTCGCCAGCATCAATAGTAACCACTCTTTTAAGCACGCCAACCTGTGAGGCAGCAAGCCCAACACCGTTAGAAGCATACATAGTATCTGCCATATCGTCAAGCAGGGTTAAGATTTTAGAATCTATATCCTCTACCACTCTGCATTTTTTGTTTAATACCTCATCACCAATTTTAACAATATTTCGCATCGCCATTTTTTTGCCTCCACTCGTACTAATTCATATTATTTGGGTTTATATCTATTGTAAGTAAATTATATTTTTTTGTATGCTCTATAATTATATTATGCAAAACAGGTAGAATTTCCTCAATATTTTGGCATTTTATAAGAATTCGCCATCTGTATTTATTCTTAATTTTAGCATAAGGTGCAGGCACAGGCCCTAAAATTTGAATGTTCAAGCATTTTAATTTTTCTGCAATCTGCATAAGGTCAAATTGCACGCTTTTTTCGTCATTTCCCTGCATAAGTATCATAACAAGGTCACAAAATGGTGGAAAATTAAGCTGTCTACGAATGTTTATTTCGTGGTTGTAAAATGAAACATAGTCGTGATTTTTCGCAAGCTGAACAGCATAATGCTCTGGCTGATAGGTTTGCACAATCGCACGACCAGATAAATCTCCTCGCCCTGCACGCCCACATACCTGTGTAAGCTGACTAAATGTGCGCTCTGCCGCACGGAAATCGTCTATATTAAGTGATAAATCTGCAACCAAAACTCCAACTAACGTAACATTTGGAAAGTCTAAACCCTTTGTAACCATTTGTGTGCCAAGTAGAATGGGTATATTTTCACGCTCGAACCTATTTAAAATAATTTCGTGCGAATTCTTTCCTGCTGTGGTGTCTGCGTCCATTCTAATAAAGGATTTTATGCCAAAAAGGCTAATAATTTCCTCCTCTATTTTTTCTGTGCCTGTGCCAACAAAGCGAATATGACTGCTATTGCACGTGGGGCACGTTGTAACATTTTCACGCTCGAACCCACAATAATGGCATTTAAGCTGACCTGTGTGCTTGTGGAATGTAAGGGTTACGCTACAATTATCACACATAAGAGATTCCCCACAGGTGCGACACATAACAAAGCTATTAAAACCACGCCTGTTGTGAAAAAGTATTGTTTGTTGCCCATTTTCAAGGTTTTTTTCAATCTCGCCCTTTAATTTTAGGCTAAAAACACTCCTATTTCCATTTTGTAATTCATTCCTCATATCCACTATTTCAACGTGTGGCAGGCTTGCAAAATTATGCCTGCTGTGCATTTCAAATAATTTATATTCACCAGTTTTTGCCCTGTAATAGCTGTCAATTGATGGCGTAGCCGAGGCGAAAATAACCATTGCGCCCTCGTTTTTACTGCGAAATATTGCAACCTCTTTTGCGTTATAATGTGGAGTACTTTCAGATTTATACGTTCCCTCTTGCTCCTCATCAATTATAATTATGCCCAAATTTTCAAAGGGTGCAAAAATGGCAGACCTCGCACCAACAGCAACTTGGACTGAGCCACTGCGAATTTTGCTCCATTCGTCATACCTCTCACCAAGCGAAAGACCACTATGTAAAACGGAAACCTGCTTGCCAAACCTCGCAACAAAGCGTGAAACCATTTGTGGAGTAAGCGAAATTTCAGGAACAAGGACAATTGCCTGCTCTCCCTTTGATATAATATGCTCTATAATTTGCAAAAAAACCTCTGTCTTGCCACTACCAGTTACACCTTTAAGCAAAATTGGTGTCAATTCTTTAGTATCTGCCGAATGTTTAAGGTTAGATAACACAGCTAATTGCTCGTCAGTTGGTGTAAGTGAGGTCGTCTTTGCGTAATTTTCTTCGTCATAAGCATTGCGGTGGATTATTTTATCCTCGTAGGCTACTAAGCCTTTTAAATGTAGGGAATTAACTGCTGTATATGAGCCACCAGAAAATGCCACTAAATCGGCAACTGAAATCAAGCCAGTTTGTCGCAAAATTTCAAGCATTTTAGCCTGCTTTGGTGCTTTTTTATGTAGCAAATGAATGCTGTCTGCAATTTCGTCATAGGTGGTTGTTATGTCAACCATTCTAATTTTTTTGCTCCTTACATTTTGCGCTGTGGATTCATCAAGTGAAACAATTCCCTTTTCTGCAAGGGCTTTAATTGCTATGCGTGCAGAGGATATATCGGCTATCGAGCCAAAATCCAAAGTCCCCCCTGCCTCTATAAGCCGAAGAATAATATTTTTTTTGGTGGCAGATTTGCCACAGGTTTTTTCTATATCAATATTTGAATTTATAAGTGTTATCCATTCGGTAGTTTTAACAGAAATGCCAGACGGCATAACGGATTTTAGCGCTTGGTAGTATGTGCAAAGGTATTTTTTGCGCATCCAAAGTGCAAGGTCACAAAGCCCATTTGTGCAAAGTGGCGCAGTGTCTAAAACAGTCGCAATATTTTTTAATTTTGTGTAAATGCTCTCATTTACAAAGCCCACAATTATACCCTCGGCAGTTTTGTTCCCCATACCAAAAGGCACAAGAACTCGTGAGCCAACCGACACGGAAACTTCATTTGGCACATTATAGTGAAATATTCTGTCGAGCTCTCTTGAAGCGTTAGCAATAACTATTTTTGCTATTTGCAAATATTATCAATCCCTTTTGCCCTATTTAATATTTCATTTGCGAGTGCCTCTTTTGTCATTAGTGGCAGGGCTTCAACTTCTCCATTTTTGTGAAAAATTTTAACTATATTTGTGTCCACGCCAAAGCCTGCACCCTCTTGCGTTAAATCATTTGCAACTATGAAATCAGCATTTTTATTTATAAGCTTTTGTGTGGCATTTTGCGTTAAATCGTGTGTTTCCATACAAAAACCAACAAGCGTAAATTTTTTATTCTTGCCAAGCTCCTGCAATATATCGATATTTTTTTCAAGCTCAATTGTTGTAAATTTATCTTTTTTCAGCTTACCATTTGCTGAATTTTTAACATAAAAATCACCAACTGCTGCGGCTTTAATTATAATATCTGCGGTTTTGGAGCTTTTCATAACCTCGGCATACATTTCCATTGCACTGTCGATATAAACTGTTTCAATTCCACTAATTTTTGGCAAATTTACTCGCCCACTAATAAGTGTAACCCTTGCGCCACGCCTTTTTGCAACCTGTGCTAACGCATAGCCCATTTTACCTGATGAATGATTGGTTACAAAGCGAACATCATCAATTTTTTCACGTGTAGGCCCTGCTGTTATAACAATATTTTTGCCTAATAAATCTTTTTCATAAAGGGCATATTCAATAACCGTGCTTATAATTTCATCAACCTCTGCAAGCCTGCCCTTGCCATCTACTCCACAGGCTAAGCGCCCATAAGCTGGCTCTATAAAAACATAACCCAAGCTATTCAGAGCGTTAATATTGCGCTGAACGATAGGGTTAGCATACATATTACAATTCATTGCAGGGGCAAAAATAACCTTGCCATGCGTTGCCATAACGGTTGTTGTAAGAAAATCGTCTGCAATTCCGTTTGCCACCTTGCCAATAACATTTGCAGTTGCAGGAACGATTAGCATAATATCTGCTGAATTTGCAAAGGAAATATGCTCAATATCCCAATTACTCTGTTTTTCAAACATATCTGTTGCAACGTTATTTTGCGAAAGGCTTTGCAGGGTTAGTGGCGAAATAAACTGTTGGGCAGATTTCGTCATACACACCCGAACATTTGCGCCCAGCTTTTTAAGACGGCTGGTAATATCCGCCGCCTTGTATGCCGCAATGCCCCCACATACGCCTATGACAATAGTCTTGCCACTAAGCATTTCTAGCATCTCTGGCATCTTTTATATCTTTAGCCTCTCTGCCATAATATACTTTTACTTGCTTGTCAGATGCTTCGTCAAAGGTTATTGACGAATTGTAAATCTCGTTTATTGCAATAGTAACAGGCTTGTCGTTGTTACATTTTACAAGTGGCTCTGCGCCCTCTACAAGCTCTCTTGCACGTTTTGCAGTTGCAACAACAAGTGAATATCTGCTGTCAACCTTTTCCATTAACTTACTTAGTGAAGGATAAATCATAATCCCAGCTCCTTTTTTATGTGTGTAATACAGTGGTTTTTGCGACAGTTTTCTGCCACAATTATTGATTTAATCTGCTTTGCTGCACCCTCGACTGTGTCATTAACAACTATATAATCGTAATGGTCGATAAGGTCAAATTCCTCATACGCCCTTTTAAGGCGCTTTTGAACAAGCTCGTCTGTTTCGGTACCACGCCCACGCAGACGGTCTTCAAGGTCGGCAAGTGTTGGAGGAACAACAAAAATCATAACCGTTTCAGGGTATTTTTGCTTAATATTCATACCACCTTGAACCTCTATCTCTAAAACAACATTTTCCCCATTTTCAAGATGTCGCATACACGGTGCAAATGGCGTGCCGTATGTACTTGTAATATAATGCGCATATTCTAAAAGCTCATCATTTGCAATCATATCGTCAAATTCCTGCTGAGTTTTAAAATAATAATGTACACCGTCAATCTCGCCAACTCTCGGTGCTCGTGACGTTGCAGAAATAGACAGGAAAATGTCTGAATTATTTTTTACAAGCTCGGCGCAAACCGTGCCCTTGCCAACGCCAGAAGGCCCAGAAACAACAAGCATAACGCCCTTTACACCCTCATTGCATAGGTTATTCGTGCTCATCGGCCGTGCCCCCCTTAGAGCCCATTCTGTGTGCAACCGTTTCTGGTTGAACAGCGCTAAGAATTATATGGTCACTATCTGCAATTATTACTGCTCTTGTACGCCTGCCACAGGTTGCGTCAATTAACATTCCACTATCCTTTGCCTCTTGAATAATCCTGCGAATAGGCGCAGAATCTGGGCTAACTATGGCAATTATACGGCTTGCAGATGCAATATTACCAAAACCAATATTTATTAACTTCATTATTTATCTCCATTTCTGCTACGGTCGAAATGAATTCTCCCTTGCATAACCAAAAAGTTATACAATAACTTTTTTATGGGATAAATTTCATTTAATTCGCCCGTGCCATTTATTTTTTAGTGCCTAAAAAATAGGCACATGGTCAAAGTCTTTCAGACTTACACCACCTATTCAATATTTTGCAATTGCTCACGAATTTTTTCAAGCTCTGATTTTATATTTACAACAATTTTTGCAATATCAAGGTTGTTTGATTTTGAGCCAATTGTGTTAATTTCTCTGTTCATTTCTTGCAAAAGAAAATCAAGCTTTCTGCCAACTGCCTCGCCCTGCCCCATTATAAGGTCGAATTCATCTAAATGACTGCTTAGGCGAATTATTTCCTCTGTAATAGATAATTTATCAGCGTAAATAGCAGTTTCTGTAAGCAATCTATTTTCGTCGATAGTTGCATTTGCAAGCAGCTCACGAATTCTTTGCTCTATTTTTTCACGATACTCTATAACAGTTTGTGGCGCTATTTCCTCTATGCGTTTAAGCTCATTTCGTATTAAATTATTCCTCATTAGCATATCGTTTGCAAGTTTTTCACCCTCACGAGTTCGCATTTCTAAAAAGCCTTCAAGTGCAGAATCTAAAACAGCTATAACCATATTTAAAATTTGGCTCTCGTCCTCGTCCTTGTGCTTAACATCGAAAATATCGTTATACCTTGCAACGGTAGAAACGCTTATATCATCCTTAATTCCAAAATCGGTAGCCAAGGTGCGAAGTGCCGTTATGTAGCTTTCGGCAAGTGAGGAGTTAAGCAAAATCTCCTTGCTATCGTCAACAGTTTTGTATACTGAAATAAATACATCAACCTTGCCCCTTGAAATGTTTTTTTGCAGGTGGGACTTAACTTTTTCCTCTAAAAAGCTATAAAATTTAGGAACTCGAATGTTATAATCAGAATATCTGTGGTTTACAGATTTAATCTCAACAGACACATCAAAATTATCAATTGTTTGCTCATTCCTGCCGTATCCTGTCATACTTCGTATCATATTATTCCCCCTAAGTTTACATACATACTTTATTATATCACAAAAATAGGATTAGCGAAAGTATTTTTTTGAATTGTAGAATGTATTTCTTTAGTTTCTAATTCATTTAGGTTATACAAACCCATTACTATTTTATCAATTTCCTCATAAATAGTCGGTGCTATTGTATTTACTTTATCTATTATTTTCTGCTGAGTGGCAGAATCTACAACAGGAATTGGTATGCCCTCAAGGTGAGAGCGCAGAATTTTTATAGAATTATATTTAAGCGAAAAATAAAACTGTGTAGCCCTTGAATTTAAAACCGCTAAAATATATTTTATATCTAAGCCATCTATTTTTGGTATCAAAATATTTGCGCTGTTAAGTGACAGGGTTTGTGAATTATCATACGCAAAAATTAATCTATCACATATAAAACGGTATAAAAGCTTTTCTTTCGCCCTGTACATCTCGGTGGGCGCAACCTGTTGGAAATTATTTGGCTGGAATTCTATATAATTATTTGGTGTTTTAAACGAATATTTATAAATATCGCTTCCTTTTAAGATTATTTCTGAATTTTTTCGTTTTTCATTATGAATAAATTTAGAATTATCGCCTGTTACAATTCCAAGCGCAAAATCTGCATTGTTTTTAAGGTAAGCTACGGTCTTTATATTTTCAATTTTTTGTATTATTTCATATTGTGCATCAGTTATATTAAAATTGATATTTTCCTTGGAAAATTTGCGATTAGTCTTTATTTCAAAGGTTGTTTTTTCATTGTGAATTATAATGCCCTTTGTTGCAAAAGAATTATTTTTGATTAAAGTTAGGGTTATTGCAGGAGTGTACACCCCACTAAACACATTTCCCCAATATTTTATAGACTGTATTTTGCAGTTTGCAATTATATATTCCCTAATTTGGTTATGTATTTTCACATTTAAAATTGCCTCTGGAAGTATAAAGCTAATCGTGCCATTATCCCTGCAAATATCTATTGCCTTTTCTAAAAATAAGCAAAAGGATTCAATCTGCTTGGCTTTTTTAGGCTGAATTAAATTAGCCCCCCAAGGTGGGTTGCCAATTATTACGTCATACTTATTTTTTGCAATTAAGCTATCCTCACAGCGAAAATTTTTATATAGTAATTCTATATTATTAGTTTTAGAAACTAAAAGCATATTTATGCGAGTTAGCATAATGCTAACCTCGTCAATGTCCGTGCCATAAATATTTTCTATCGCTATATTTTTATGTAAATAAGCATTGATTAAAAAATTACCAGTGCCACAGCATGGGTCAATTATTGCTTTTGATGTAGGTACTTGCAAATTTTCTATCGTATCCCTCACAACGCTAAAAGGGGTGTAATAAACTCCGTTAGATTTCCTGCTATTAAGGGTTTGAAGTGACATATACAGCGCTCCTAAAAAGTCTTGTCCTGCTGTGAATTCAACATCAAAAATAAGTGCTGGCTTTATTTCGTCATTAATAGAATTATTGCCTAATAAATCATCAATTAGCGGATTTTTTATTAAACCAACACTACGAAGCAATTTTAAGGCATATTCGGCTAAAATAACCCTCTCGTAACCCTTTATAGAATTGCTGATTATGTTGCATATGGTTTTGTAGCTATCATCATTAACATAGCCCTTTGGCGCAAAAACACCTGAAATGTGTGTTTTATTTCGTCTGCTTTTTAATTTATCTATATTATTATTTTGTATATCAATTAATAATTTGTGTATAGCCTGCTTTGAGAAAGGAGTGGCTAAACGACCACTTTTAACCCAATTGCGACCAGTCGCAGTCGAAATAGATAAAATTTTGCACGCTTCATTTAAGTTTATATTATCCAAATCACAGCCCCCTTTTATGCTATATTATAGCATAAAACCAAAACACTTGCAAAAAAACCATATATTAGTTATAATTATTCTGTATGTTGAATAGGGGGTGGCTGGAAAAATGATAGCAAAGGTACAAAGTTGTGGACTTGTGGGG
>CAYVWT010000002.1:40401-55258 GCA_964455565.1 uncultured Clostridiaceae bacterium
TTAGTTATAATATTAAATACTAATTCTCATTAAAATGGCTAATTATTTTGCAGCTAATTTTCCGCTATGCATCGTTGCAGAACCGTCGCCAATGGACAAACCATTGCCGAGAACCTGCGCCTTGCCTAACGAGAGATTATCTCACAAAATTTCATAGCATTTTAACAAGAATTAGTATAATAAAGGTGGTGGAAACGTGATAGCAAAGGTACAAAGCTGTGGGTTAATTGGTCTTGATGGGTTTATAGTTGATGTAGAGGTTGATATTTCAATGGGGCTTCCTGCCTTTGATATTGTTGGGCTTCCGGACACAGCTGTTAAAGAGAGCAAGGAACGTGTTCGTTCGGCGATGAAAAACAGCAATTTACAATCACCAATAAAAAGGATTACGGTAAACCTTGCCCCTGCGGATAAGAAAAAAGAGGGGCCAGCATACGACCTGCCAATTACAATTGCAATCCTTATTGCCTCCGAGCAAATTAAAATAAATAATATTAGTGACTATATGTTTATAGGTGAGCTTTCGCTTGATGGCAAGCTTCGTCCTATAAATGGCGCACTACCAATGGTTATTACTGCAATGCAACAGGGGATTAAAAAGGTTTTCCTGCCAAAGCAAAATATGGACGAGGCAGCAGTAGTGAGTGGCATAGATGTGCTTGGCGCAGATAATTTATATGAAATTGTACAGCACCTACGCAAAGAGATAGAAATTATGCCATATACAGTGGATATTGACGAGCTTTTTAAGGTAAATAACCAATATCCAATTGATTTTTCAGATGTTAAAGGTCAGCAAAATGTTAAAAGGGCGCTTGAGGTTGCAGTTGCAGGAGGGCATAATATTATAATGATTGGAAGCCCTGGAAGTGGAAAATCTATGCTTGCAAAGAGGATACCTACAATTTTGCCAGATTTAACCTTTGAGGAGGCGTTAGAAACAACGAAAATTCATTCAATAGCAGGAACTCTGCCAAGTGGAACTGCCCTGCTAACAACTCGCCCATTTAGAAGCCCACATCACACAATTTCCCCTGTTGCGCTTGCAGGTGGTGGTGGCGTGCCACGCCCTGGGGAGCTTAGCCTTTCGCATAATGGAATTCTTTTTCTTGATGAACTGCCAGAATTTCAGCGAAATGTATTAGAGGTAATGAGGCAACCATTAGAGGACGGTGTAGTTACCATTTCAAGAATAAATGCTACACTTACATATCCGTGCAATACCCTTTTTGCGGCATCTATGAATCCGTGCAAATGTGGATATTATGGCGATACTGTGAGGGAATGCACCTGTACTCCGCCACAAATTTCAAAATATATAGGCAAAATATCTGGTCCTCTTTTGGATAGAATAGATATTCATATCGAGGTTGCGTCAGTTAAATATGCCGATATGGATTCTGACGAGCAGACTGAAACAAGTGCAGAAATAAAAAAACGTGTGAATACTGCACGATGTGTGCAATTAGCACGATATGCTAACGAGGGGATATATAGCAATTCTGCGTTATCACCTGCACAAATACGCAAATATTGCAGGCTTGGCAAGGGCGAAAAGGAACTGCTTAAAATGGCTTTTGACAATTTAGGCTTATCTGCCCGTGCTCACGATAGAATTTTAAAGGTTGCAAGGACAGTTGCAGATTTAGACGATTCTGAAAATATCAGCATAAACCACATAGCAGAGGCTATTCAATACAGAAGCTTAGACAGAAAATTTTGGGGAGCGTGAGGGTTAGTGTTAAACATAGTGCTTGTAGAGCCTGAAATACCACAAAATACAGGAAATATTGCAAGAACCTGTGCGGCAACTGGTGCAAGGCTTCACCTTGTAAAGCCAATGGGCTTTGATATAGATGATAAAAAACTAAAAAGGGCAGGGCTTGATTATTGGTGGTTGCTTGATATAACATATTATGATAGTTTGCAGGATTTTATGGAACAGCATAAAAATGATAATTTATACTTTTTAAGCACAAAAGCGCCGAATGTGTATAGCGATGTTGTGTATCCTGAGGATTCATATTTGCTATTTGGCAAAGAAACAGCAGGGCTTCCAGAGTGGCTTTTAAAGGATAATTACGAAAATTGTGTGCGAATACCAATGGTTGATGATGCTCGTTCACTTAATTTATCAAATTCCGTGGCGATAGCAACCTATGAATATTTTAGACAAACAGGCTTTGAGGGTTTGCAACAGAAAGGTGTGCTTAAATGAAAATATTAATGACACTTATGGGGCTTGAAATTGGTGGCGCAGAAACCCACGTTGTAGAGCTTGCGAAAGAGCTTGCACGCAGGGGGAATGAAATTGTTATTGCCTCAAATGGAGGAGTTTTTGAGCAGGAATTAGCCGAGGTAGGAATTAGCCATATTTCACTTCCGCTTCATAGTAAAAAGCTTAAAAATTTTATTAAATCATACACAGGCTTAAAAAGGCTTATTAAGGGTGGGGATTTTGACTTAATTCATGCACACGCAAGAATTCCTGCTTTTATTTGTGGGCTTTTGCACAAAAAGCTTAAATTTAGGTTTATCACAACAACACATTGGGTGTTTAAAACAGGGCTGCTGCTTAACCTTATGACTAATTGGGGAGAGCGCACCATTGCTGTAAGCGAGGACATTAAAAAATATTTAATAGATAATTATGGAATACCCGCAAAGCATATAACCGTTACGATAAACGGAATAGATACAAATAAATTTTCACCCGAAACTGGCGAGGGTGGCGTTGCTTCGGAATTTAATATGGGGACTGGCAAAATAAGAATAATTTATGTTAGCAGAATGGATGCTGATAGAAGCGCTGTTGCGTTTAACCTGCTTGAAATTGCGCCAAGGCTTTATGAAAAGTATAATAATTTAGAAATTGTTATCGTCGGTGGTGGGAACGATTATAAGCGCCTTGTTTCTAAGGTAGAGGAAATTAATTCGAAAATAGGCAAACGTGTTGCAATATCCACAGGCTCTCGCACAGATATTAATAAATTTGTTGCAGCGGGGGATATATTCATTGGCGTTTCTCGTGCGGCACTTGAAGCTATGTCGGCGGAAAAGCCAGTAATAATTGCAGGAAATGAGGGCTATATCGGCACATTTGCACAGGATAAATTAGATATTTCAATTAAGACAAATTTTTGCTGTCGTGGGTGCGAGATGCCATCAAATGAAAGGCTTTTTGATGATATTTCTACAATATTAGATAAATCAAAGCAAACACAAAAAGTGATGGGCGAGTATAACAGGCAAACGATTATTGGACGTTATTCTGTTATAAGAATGGCAGATGATTGCGAAATGGCGTATAAAAACCTGCTGTCGTTTAACCCTTATAGACAGAGTGACGTGCTAATTTCAGGTTACTATGGCTATAAAAATGTTGGTGACGATTCCCTTTTGCAGGCGATAGTTAAAAGCCTAAAAATGATTAAGCCAAATATAAATATAACCGTGCTTTCGGCACTTCCTAATGAAACAAGTGAAATTTACGGAGTGCAAAGTGTTAATCGTTTTAACATATTTAAAATTATTAGGCAAATGAAAAGAACTAAGCTTTTAATAAGTGGTGGTGGAAGCCTAATGCAGGACGTTACAAGCACAAAGTCACTACTGTATTATCTTTCTATAATTAACCTTGCAAAAAAATGTGGTATGAAGGTAATGGTTTATGCAAATGGAATTGGACCTATAAATAATTCCAAAAACAGGTCGCTTTCAAAAAAAATATTAAATAGGGTTAACATAATCACGCTTAGGGACCCAGAATCCCAAACAGAGCTTGAAAGGCTGGGGGTTGATGAGCCGACAATAAAAGTTACAACAGACCCTGCTTTTTCTATACAGCCATCAGGGGCTAAACGAGTTAAAGAAATATTCAAGATAGAAAAATTAGATAAAGAGAAAAAATACTTTGCTGTATCTGTTAGAGAATGGAAACGTGCAGAGGCTAATTTTGAGCAAAAAGTCGCAGAGTTATGTGATTATATAAGCGAAAAATATGGAATGATACCTTTGTTTATACCAATGCAGTACAAGGTTGATATGGGCGAAACGAATAAAATAACACAAAAAATGAAGTGCAAAAGTATGCTACTAAAAAACACATATAATGCGGCAGATTTGATGGGAATAATATCAAGGTGCGAGATTGTGCTTGGTATGAGGCTCCATTTCTTAATTTACGCAATAAGCGTTGGAGTTCCTGTTTTGGGGCTTTCTTATGATACAAAGGTGGAATCTATGCTTTCATATTTACAGCAAAGCTATAAGGAAGACGTGGAAAATTTAGAGCTTGATAAGTTAAAGGCAGATGTAGATGAAATTTTGCAAAATAAAGATGGTATTAAAGACTCGCTGAATAATGTTGCAAAGCAAATGAGGGAAAAGACAAAACAGGACGCAAACGAGGCAGTAAATCTACTCTAATACTAGTTCTCGTTTAAATGGCTACTTATTTTGCGAATAATTTTCCGTTATGCGTTGTTGCAGAACCGTCGCCAATGGACAAACCATTGACGAGAACCTGCGTCTAGCCTAACGAAAAATCATCTCGCAACCTTTCATATCATTTAAAACGAGAATTAGTATAAACTGTGGCTTGCTATTGCTTTAACATATATGTTATAATGGTAGGGAATATTTACTAATATAAATAAATAAAAAATAGATGGAGTGAAAAAAATGTTCGGATTAGCTCAGGATATCGGCATAGACCTTGGTACTGCATCAGTTCTTGTGTATATAAAGGGAAAAGGCATAGTTTTAAAAGAGCCTTCTGTTGTTGCAATGGATATAAACACAAAGACACTTCTTGCAGTTGGTGTTGAGGCACAGCGTATGCTCGGCAGAACGCCAGGAAACATTGTTGCAATACGTCCTCTTCGTGATGGCGTAATTTCAGATTTTAATATGACCGAGCGTATGCTTAGGTATTTCTTGGACAAGATAAGCAAAAGGCGTATATTTAAACCAAGGGTAATAATTTGCGTACCAAGTGGTGTAACAGAGGTTGAAAAGCGTGCAGTTATTGATGCCGCAATGCAGGCAGGCGCAAGCAAAACATATCTAATCGAAGAACCAATTGCGGCGGCTATTGGTGCAGGAATTGATATTTCAAAGCCAAATGGTAATATGATTGTTGATATTGGTGGTGGCACAACAGATGTTGCTGTTATTTCGCTTGGTGGTATAGTTGTAAGTACATCTATAAAGGTTGCAGGCGATAAATTTGATGAGGCAATTGTTAAATATATTCGCAAAAAACATAATGTTTTAATTGGTGAGCGAACTGCCGAGGAAATGAAAATTAATATCGGCTGTGTGTTCCAAGTTAAAGACGAAAAAGGCGAGGCACAGCAAAAATCAATGGACATTCGTGGTAGAAGCCTTGTGTCTGGGCTACCTAAAACTATTTCTGTTTCGTCAGAGGAAATGTTTGAAGCATTTGAAGAACCATCGGCAGCAATAATTGATGCTGTTAAATCGGTGCTTGAACAAACTCCACCAGAGCTTGTTGGCGATATAAGCACAAACGGTATTGTAATGACTGGTGGTGGCTCACTTGTCAGTGGCCTTGATAAGTTAATTGAACGTGAAACTGGAATTCGTTGCTATATAGCAGATGACGCTGTTTCCTGCGTTGCAATTGGCACAGGAAAAACCTTAGATAATATAGATATTTTACCAGAAGGAAATTCAATGGATAAGTATCGTAGAATGTAAGTATAAATGTATAAACACCCCTTTATGTGCAAATAATAGAAATATTATTCACAAAAGGGGTGTTTTTTTATGAAAGGTTTAATAATGGCAGGTGGCGAGGGAACGAGGCTTCGCCCTATAACGTGTGGCAAGCCAAAGCCAATGATAGATGTAATGGGACGACCTGTTATGGAACATATAATTGAACTTATGAAAAATGCAGGTATAACGGATATTGCAGTAACGCTTATGTATATGCCACAGGTTATAACCGATTATTTTGGTGACGGAAGCAGATTTGGCGTTAATTTGCAATATTTCATAGAGGAAACGCCACTTGGAACAGCAGGTAGCGTTAAAAATGCAGAGGAATTTTTAGATGGTGATTTTATAATTATTAGTGGCGATTGCCTAACGGATATAGATATAAATGCAGCGATTGATTTTCACACAAAAAATAATTCTGTTGCAACGCTTGTGCTGTCAAGGGTGGATACTCCACTTGAATATGGCGTTGTGGTGACTGATGACAACGGAAAAATTATTAGGTTTTTAGAAAAGCCAAGCTGGAGCGAGGTTTTTTCAGATACTGCAAATACAGGGATATATATTATAAACCCATCTGTTTTAAATATGATAAATCTTGGTGAAAAGTATGATTTTAGTCAGGATTTATTTCCACGCCTGCTAAGTGACGAAAAGCCTATGTATGGCTATGTTGCAGAGGGCTATTGGTGCGATATTGGCGACCTAAATGCCTACAAAAAATGCCATTTTGATATTTTAGATAAAAAAGTAAATGTAAGGATAGATGCAGAGGAAACCGAGCCGGGCGTATATGTTGGCAAGGGAGCACAAATTCAACCAAATACGCTAATTACACCGCCTTGCTATATTGGAAGCAGAAGCATAATTCATAGTGGCGCAAAAATTTTGCCATATAGCATAATCGGTAGTGATTGCAAGGTGTATGATGGTGCATCAATTAAGCAAACTGTGCTTCATAGAAATATAATCCTCGGCAGGGTTTCTCAGCTAAGAGGCTGTACTATTGCAGATGGAGTGTATGTCGGAACACATTCTATGGTGCTTGAAAATTCAGTAATAGGCGAAAAAACGCATATAGGTGAAATGTGCGAAATTAAAAATAACATTAAAATTTGGCCTAATAAAAATATCTCAAACGAAACGGTTGTAAGTGAAAATTTGGTGTGGGGCGATAATTTTAGCCGAAAGCTTTTTGGAGAAAATGGAGTGTCTGGTGAAATAAATGTGGACATAACCCCCGAATATGCAACACGCCTTGGCGCAACCTTTGGCGCAATGAAAAAAGGTGGGAAAATATCGGTCAGCAGTGGAGGTGCAGGCGCACTCGATATGCTAAAAAGTGCATTTGTATCAGGGCTTTTATCCTCTGGCGCAGGCGTTTTTGATTTTGGAAGTCAACCACTCCCAGTGACCAGAAGAGCAATAGCTTTTTATGGTTTGGGTGGGGGAATTCATATAGATTTAACAGAGCGGGGAGGCGAGGAACGCCTTGTAATTTCCTTTATTGATGGCGTGGGCGCAGATATATCTCGTGAGGACGAGAGGAAATTAGAAACATTATTTATGCGTGAGGATTTCACCCGTTGCGAGCCACAGGATATAAAGCAAATTACAAACCTATTTGATTATAAAATGTATTATGTCAGGGAAATTTTAAACGAATTTTGTGGGGACAAGCTTAATATGAGCGTTGTGCTTAGTGGAAGCGATGAAATGGTAGGGGCAATTCTTTTTGAGCTTGGGGCAAAGGCTGTGTCAAGTGGCAAAAATATTATTAATGCTAAAATAGATAATTTTGGGCAACGCTTAACTTTAATTGATGAGGAAAACAGGGTAATATCTGGAGAGCTTTATATTGCCCTTGTGTGCCAAATATTGCTAAAAAGTGGGCAAGCGACGGTTGTTGCACCATTATCAAGTTCAAGCATAATTGAAAACCTTGCAATTAAATATAATGGTCGTGTAATTCGCTGTAAAACGGGCAAAAATGAAATAATGAGCACTATGGCAAAAAATAATGCGCTAACTCAATTTAGAATGATGTATGACGGTGGCTATGCGCTTGTGAAAATTTGTAGCTTTTTAAAGCAAAACAACCTGCGCCTTTGTGATTTAATTAATGAAATTCCAGAAATTCATATAATAGAGCGTGAGGTTGAATGTGATTTTAGCAAAAAGGGCAGGGTAATTCGTTCTATTGCAGACGGCGCTGAAAGGGGAAAAACTGGCTATAAGGTAGAGCTTAAAGAGGGCGTAAAAATACTAAATGAAAACGGCTGGGTGCTAATTATCCCACACCCTGAAAAGCCAATTTGCAGAGTAATTTCTGAGGGGCAAAGTGCAGAGTTTGCAGAGGAGCTATGCAATTTTTATATAAAAGAAGTGGAAACTTTTTCTAAAAAGTGATTGATTTTTAATATAAGCTATGCTATAATTGTTATGATTGTATTGGTTCGGACAAATAAAATAACGGAGGTTTAATAGTGGTAAAAAAACAAAAATTAAAGATAATTTCGCTGGGGGGACTCGATGAAATCGGCAAAAACATAACTGTTTTTGAGTACGGAAATGACATCCTTGTCCTTGATTGCGGTCTTGCATTTCCTGATGATGAAATGCTTGGGGTGGACCTTGTAATTCCTGACGTAACATATCTGGCTAAAAACAAGGAAAAGGTTCGTGGCTTTGTGTTGACACATGGTCACGAGGATCACATAGGGAGCCTTCCTTATGTTCTAAAAGAGGTAAATGCGCCTATTTATGGCACACGTTTAACTCTTGGGCTCGTTTCAAATAAATTAAAAGAACATGGCCTTTTGGCAAGTTCTAAGCTTAAAAATGTAGTACCAGGTGACACAATCAGCTTGGGAGTATTTAGGGTGGAATTTATTCGCAGTAACCACAGCATTCCAGATGCTGTTGCAATTGCGATACATACTCCTGTCGGAGTAATTTTCCACACCGGTGATTTTAAAATAGATTTCACACCAATTGAAGGCAGTATGATGGACCTTGCCCGTATTGGGCAACTTGGAAATGAGGGTGTGTTGGCGCTAATGTCCGAAAGCACTAACGTGGAACACCCTGGATATACAATGAGCGAAAGCACTGTTGGGATTGCATTTGATGAAATTTTCAGCAATAACGCTAAGCAAAGAATTATTGTGGCAACCTTTGCATCTAATGTGCATAGAGTCCAACAAATTATTAATGCTGCACACAATCACAACAGAAAAGTAGCTGTTTCTGGTAGAAGTATGGTAAATGTTATAGCTGTTGCAATTGAATTAGGGTATATGAAAGCGCCAAAGGGAATATTTATAGAATTAGATGAATTAAATAAATATCCGCCTGAAAAAATTGTTTTAATAACAACAGGTAGCCAAGGAGAGCCTATGAGCGCACTTACTCGTATGGCGTTTTCTGACCATAAAAAGGTTAACTTAGGCATAGGAGATACCGTTGTAATCTCGGCTTCTCCAATTCCTGGTAACGAAAAAACAGTTTCAAAGGTAATAAATGAATTGTTTAAGCATGGCGTTGATGTTATTTATGAGGCGCTTGCAGATGTCCACGTTTCTGGGCATGCGTGTCAAGAGGAATTAAAGCTTATTTTAGGGCTTATTAAGCCAAAATTTTTCATTCCTGTTCATGGTGAGCATAGGCACCTAATGCACCATTCTACACTTGCACAAAAAATGGGTATACCAAAGAAAAATATATTTTTAATGGGCATAGGTCAAGTTTTAGAGATCGATGATGAGCATGCAAGAATTAATGGTGTTGTACCATCTGGCAAAATATTGGTTGATGGGCTTGGTGTGGGCGATGTTGGAAACATTGTTCTTCGTGATAGAAAACACCTTGCAGAGGATGGATTAATTGTTGTTGTTGTCACCATTTCAAAGGAAAGCAAGGACGTTGTGGCAGGCCCTGATGTTATATCTCGTGGGTTTGTGTATATGCGTGAAAGTGAAGATTTAATGGACAAAATTAAATTGTGTGCAAAAAACTCGCTTGAAGATTGCCGAGGCAAAAATTTGCACGATTGGAATACATTGAAAAGCCGTATGAAAGGCGCTATTAGCGAATTTTTATACGAAAAAACAAAGAGAAAGCCAATGATTTTGCCAGTTATTATGGAGGTGTAGGGTTATGTATCAAAGTGATTCAGTTCAGTATCAACTCGATACTCAGGTTGCTTTAAATGCTTATATTTCTAAGGTTTTTGGAATAATGTTTGCAGGGCTTTTAATTACTGCATTCGCTTCAATTTATACAGCTTCAAGCCCAGCAATGCAGGCGGTTATTTTCGGCAACCCACTTGGATTTTATGCGCTTATAATTATAGAATTCATCCTTGTTATTTCGCTGTCGGCGGCAATAAATAAAATAAGCTATGGCGTGGCGCTGGGTATGTTTTTTGTATATTCGGCAATTAATGGGATAACTCTTTCGGCGATATTTGTGGTCTATGACCTTGGCTCGATAAGTATGGCTTTTACTGTTACAGCAGTAACCTTTGGCGTTATGGCGCTATATGGAATGGTAACAAAAACGGATTTAACCAAAATGGGTAGTATGTTTATGATGGTGCTATTTGGTGGAATAATTGCGCTTTTTGTAAATATGTTTATTCAAAGCAGTGCCTTTGATTTTGTTATATCACTTGTCCTACTAATTGTTTTTGTTGGGCTTGTGGCATATGATACACAAAAATTAAAGGGTTATTTTTACGGAACACAAAATGATACCACCCTGCAAAAGAAAAGTGGTGTGCTTGGGGCACTATCGTTATATTTAGATTTTATAAACATATTTTTATTATTATTACGTATTTTTGGAAGAAACAAATAAAATTTAATGCCAATTTCACTAAGTGAGATTGGCATTATTAAAAGGAGCGTAACCTATGGCGTTATATATTGTGACGGATTCAGCGGCAGATATGCCAAATGACATAATCGAGGAATTTAACCTCGACGTACTCCCTCTATCAGTCACCATAAATGATGAGGATTACCTTGATGGTGTAACAATAGCTAACAAAGAATTGATGGATAAAATGAGGGCAGGCGCTACACCGAAAACCTCGCAGGTTACATACTCTTCGTTTACTCAGCTTTTTGAAAAGTATGTAAAAAGAGGGGACGGCGTAATTTATCTTGCTCTTGCTTCTAATCTATCAGGCACCTTTAGCGCTGCTAACCTTGCAAAGGAAGAATTGCTTGAAAAATATCCAAGCCTTGATATAACATTAATTGATACAAAATGTGTGTCAATGGGCTTAGGTATGGTTGTATATAAGGCGTTGGTTATGCTAAGAGATAATGCCACAAAGGAAGAAATTATTCGTATGGTAAAGCTTAATGCAGAGAATATGGAACATATTTTTACAGTAGATGATTTGGAATATTTATTTAGAGGTGGCAGAATTAGCAGAGCGACTGCATTAGTCGGTGGGCTACTTGGAATAAAGCCAATTCTTGAGGTAACGAATTATGGCACTCTTGCACCTATTGAAAAGGCACGAGGGCGCAAAAATTCAATAAAAAGAATAGCCGAAATTGTTGGCGAACGAGGTAAAGACCTCGATGGGCAAATTATAGGAATTAGCCACGGTGACGATATGGAGGCTGTAGAATTTTTAATTGAATGTTTAAAAGATTCTTATGGTTGCAAGGAATTCATAATAAATAGTATTGGCTGTGTGGTTGGTGCTCATGCAGGACCTGGCACACTTGCAGTTTTCTTTTCAAAATAATACTAATTCTCGTTAAAATAGCTATTTATTTTGTGGTTAATTTTTCGTTATGCTTCGTTGCAGAACCATCGCCAATGGACAAACCATTGACGAGAACCTGCGCCTTGCTTAACAAAAAATTATCACACAAACTTTTATAGCATTTTAAACGAAAATTAGTATAATAAGGCTACACGAATTTTAATTTCGTGTAGCCTTATTATTAATATTCTATTTTCTTTGCAATATACGCTTCTACTTCCCCTACTGGAATTCTTACTTGAACCATTGTATCACGGTCACGAACGGTAACGCAACCATCAACCTCGGTGTCAAAATCAACTGTAATGCAAAGAGGTGTGCCAATTTCGTCCTGTCTGCGATACCTCTTGCCAATGCTTCCTGCATCGTCATACTCACACATAAACTTTTTAGAAAGTGCTGTGTATATTTCGTCGCCCTTTTCAGAAAGCTTTTTAGAAAGTGGCAAAATCGCTGCCTTTATTGGTGCAAGTGCAGGGTGAAAACGCATAACAACACGAGAATCATTGTCACCAACCTGCTCCTCGTCATACGCCTCGACTAAAAATGCAAGCGTAACACGGTCAGCACCAAGAGATGGCTCAATAACATATGGAGTATATCTCTCGTTTGTAACAGGGTCAAGGTAGTCAAGAGGCTCGCCAGATGTCGTAGAATGTGCTTTAAGGTCGAAATCCGTCCTATCAGCTATTCCCCATAGCTCTCCCCAACCAAATGGGAACGCAAATTCAAAGTCCGTTGTTGCATTAGAATAATGAGACAATTCCTCTGGGTCATGGTCACGAAGGCGCAGGTTTTCTTCTTTTATATCAAGGTCTAAAAGCCAATTTTTGCAGTATTCCTTCCAAAAACCAAACCATTCTAAATCTGTTCCAGGCTTGCAGAAAAATTCAAGCTCCATTTGTTCGAATTCACGAGTTCTGAATGTGAAATTACCAGGGGTAATCTCGTTTCTGAACGATTTACCAATCTGTCCAACGCCAAAAGGAACCTTTTTTCGTGATGTACGCTGAATATTTTTAAAGTTTACAAATATACCTTGTGCAGTTTCAGGGCGAAGGAATATTTCGTTTTTTGCGTCCTCTGTAACACCTTGAAAAGTCTTAAACATAAGGTTAAATTTACGAATATCTGTGAAATTTTGCTTGCCACAATCAGGGCAACAAATGTTATTTTCTTTAATAAAATCAAGCATTTGCTCGTTAGACCAGCCATCTGCAATAGAGCCGTCAAAATCTTCAATTAGCTTGTCTGCGCGGTGACGAGTTTTGCACTCCTTACAGTCCATTAAAGGGTCAGCAAAGCCACCAACGTGACCAGATGCAACCCAAGTTTGTGGGTTCATAAGGATAGCGGAATCAAGACCAACATTATATGGGCTTTCCTGAACAAACTTTTTCCACCAAGCTTTTTTTACATTGTTTTTAAGCTCAACACCAAGTGGGCCATAGTCCCATGTATTTGCAAGGCCTCCGTAAATTTCAGAGCCTGAATATACAAAACCTCGTCCTTTGCACAAAGAAACTATTTTATCCATTGTTTTTTCCGTGTTTAACATAATATACCTCCGCTTCATAATACAATATATTATCACTAAAATTTTGCATTTTGTCAAGTGATACTATTTCGCATTTGAAATCTTAATAAAAATAATTGGAATTCAAATGCGAAATAGTGTGGCTGTTGGCTTGCAGTGCAAGCCTTACGCCACCCAATTCCAGTTTTTAAACTGGAATTGGTCTGATACTTAGTATAAAGGAGGAAATTATGCCAAATTGGTT
Organism: uncultured Clostridiaceae bacterium; assembly: GCA_964455565.1. Lineage (GTDB taxonomy): Bacteria > Bacillota > Clostridia > Monoglobales > Firm-18 > CAYVWT01. Next base: position 53,719 of record CAYVWT010000002.1, read on the forward strand.
AAAGGTATCGTTGGTTTTTATCGGCACAGTAATTGGTGCAGGGTTTGCCTCTGGGCAAGAGATAATACAATTTTTTATAATATATGGAGCAAAAAGCATCTGGGGCATTGTCATTAGTGGCGTGCTATTTGGCTTAATCGCAGCAGCTGTGATGTGTAAAATTAGCGTTACAGGGGCATCATCAACGGAGGATTATTTCGGAGATATAATGAATGGACGTATGCTTTTGGTGCTTGACTTAATAATTACTCTGTTTATGCTGTCGTCATTTTGCATTATGGTAGCTGGCAGTGGCGCAGTATTTCACGAGCAGCTCCATATTCCATTTTGCCTTGGTATTTTAACAATGTGCGCTATATGTATATTCGTTTTTTGGCGTGGAATTGACGGAATTGTGGAACTAAATGCCTTGCTAACACCTATAATGATAGTGGGCATAATTATTTTAGGCGCTTATATTTACGCAACAAATGGCATATCGGCGACGTTTTCCGGGGGTAAGCTACAAAACAACTGGCTTCTTTCATCAATTATATATGCAAGCTATAACACACTAACCTTAGTTGCTGTTATGACTGCGCTTAACAAGTTAATTGAAAGTAAAACCACTGCAGTAGCATCAGCATTTTTCGGTGGCACGGTGCTGTGCGCTATGGCGTCCATATTATGGTGGATTCTTTATAATATGGACACAGCAGGAGCAGAAATGCCAATGCTATATGCGGCTGACGCTATCAGTAGCGTGGCTAAGGGTATGTACCTCCCGATATTATATATTGCAATGATTACTACTTCTGTCGCAAATGGATTTGGAGTAATAAAAAATATCAAGGTTCGGTTTGGAATTAGCGAAAAATTAGGAAGCATAGTAATATGCTTCATTGCGCTAATAGTTGGTTTTGCAGGGTTTAGCTGGTTAGTTGGCAGCTTGTACACGATTTTCGGCTTTGTAGGGCTTGGAGTTATGCTGATAATTTTAATAGATGGAATAAAATATATGAAATATTAAGAAAAACGGAGTAAAACATAGATATACCGAATAAATAAATAATAAATTAGAATTTTAAGGTGAAATGGTGGTTGAAAGAATACGGACATTAGTATATCATATTTATTACTGTGTTAAGTAAATTTGCTCGCAGTAATAACGGGGTTTAGCGCAGTTTGGTAGCGCACCTGGTTTGGGACCAGGGGGCCACAGGTTCGAATCCTGTAACCCCGACCATGTAAAATTTGCATATAATTTTTTTGTGAAAAGTTATTGACAACAGTTCAGCCTTATGTTAATATGTTAAAGCTGATGTGCTGGTGTAGCTCAATTGGCAGAGCAGCTGATTTGTAATCAGCAGGTCGCGGGTTCAAGTCCCATCACCAGCTCCACTTGCGAATCTGTGCATTGCATAGGTTCGCAAATCTTTGTTTAAATGTAAGGCAAGTATTAGCGCAACTTAATACGGAGGGGTTCCCGAGTGGCCAAAGGGGGCAGACTGTAAATCTGTTATCTACGATTTCGATGGTTCGAATCCATCTCCCTCCACCA
>CAYVWT010000003.1:0-51173 GCA_964455565.1 uncultured Clostridiaceae bacterium
ACCACCCAGTATATTCGGCAATTGTTTTACCTCATCCAATATTAGCATACATTCCTGCCTGCATATTCTGTATACACAAAGCAGGTTTCACATTTATTGCCATGTGCAATACAAAGGTTCCCGTTTACTTCCCAACATTTTTTATCGTATTGGAATTTAACCGGGCATTTATTGCAAATTTCACCCGAAACAAACCTCATATTCCAGCAATAATCAAGCGAACAGTCGTTACTTGCTTTTTCTTTTCGTGTTCTATTAAGCCAAGAAAGCAGTGCATTAACAACATTTGAATCAAGCTGAGTGCCTGAAACCTGTTTAATTGCATCTATCGCTTCATCATAGGTGCTTGCATCTCTGAAATTTCTGGGTGAGATTTTAGCAACGAAAAATTGTGCAATAGCAAGCACTTTAGCGCCTATTGGTATATCATTGTCCTTAATTCCATAAGGGTAGCCACATCCATCAATTCTCTCGTGATGGTAGCGTATCATATTTGCAACCTTTACATCCCCATTTATGGCTTCTATTATATCTGCACCAACCTCTGAATGAAGCTTTATTACTTCATAATCATACTCTGAATATTTTCCTTTTGCAAGGAATATATCGTAGGATAATGCAGCAATACCTATATTACTTAAATATGCCGCTAATTCAATATCACGAATTTCGTTCATCGGAAGCTTTAACTCATTTGCAATTCCACTCGCATAATACTCCATTAAGCTTGAAAACCCTAATGTATATGGGCTTAAATCATCAACCAAAGTGGAAATTAGCTTCAAGGTTTTTATGCTGTCGTTGGAATTATCCGCAATTCTCAAAGGATTTTTAAACACCTCGGCTATTTTAGAAAACATCAACAGAAGAGAGCTAATTTGATAAGAATCCATATCATAAATCTGGTCATACCAAAAACCTGCAATTCCTGGGTTCTTACCATAACAAACATTAAATAAAATTAGTTGACGTGCTCCCTCTGAAGCTAAATATACAGGAATCCTTTCAAAATTACTATCATTTTTGCTTATTATAGCTACTTTTTTATCTCCAAGAAATTCTTTTAAATAAAGGTGTAGGTCAGAGTCATATTTAAACATTAGCTCACATTCATTTGAAAAGCCTGCATTTACCATTAGCTCAATTCCGTCATCTTCTTGGTTAAGGAAAAATCCACCTTTTGCTGAAATAGTTTTTGCAAACAGCCCAATTGCCATTTTATATATTCCTTCGCCGTTGATAATGCTGACGATACTTCTTATAGCCTGTTTTGATGTCTCGAGAATTTTTATTTTATTGTTCAATTGTTCTATGGATAAAACCATTGTCACAACAGGCTCGAGCTGTTTTGAAATATTTTGTAATCGGGCTTTAACTTTTCTGTTTAACGAAAATTTTGACCTAAATTTAAGTTGAATAAGTGCATTTTCCCCCTTTACAGGAACATTTAAAATCTTTTCCTTATCAACTTCTATTATACCTATTTCACTTTTAACATCTTCGATGCTTATTCCAAGTGGGAAAACATGCCTCATTTTTTTATGAGGTATAAGCCCAGAATACGCCACATTAAGCTTGTCATCAGGCTCATTTTTAAACCGCACAGACCTCAATGAAAACTGAGATTTTTTTGAATCAGTCAAATAAAATGCATATTCATCAGCCTTTATTACAGATGAAATCATTTTAAATACTAAATTAACAGTTTCGTTTGTATTGTTAGCCTTTACGCAACAATCTATAATGCCATCATTAATTTTTTTCTCTTCCTTCACTTTTTTATCACTATTAATAAAAAGAGCTACTAATATTGCTACCACAACGGCTAACGCAAACACAATATAATAATAAATATCAATCATAATAACTACCTCCAAGATTATTGAGCTAAATTAATTGGCTTTGTACCATCTTGTTTTAGCTTGTATATTTTTAGTACATCATTTTCCCAATAAACTTCAAAATTCTCTTCTTGCTGGATTTTTTGCTGAATGTAATTTTCTATCCAATAATATGCCTTTGCCTCAACAATCCTGCGATTTTTATAATTAGTGTAGAACTTTTCATATGCCGCTCCCACGTCTGGGAAAGGTTGATTATAATCCTCTTCAGATAGTGGGTTTGTTAAAACATACGGTTGTGCCTGATTAAGTGGCCGCTTTTCAATAAAAACAAATACATAGTCGGTTGGGAACTCAATTTTTGCTTTTGGTTTAACTTGAGTTTCTTCAACGAATTGCCATAAATTATAATGCCATCCATACCCTAAGCTTTGTTGGTATTGTTCTACGGGTGATATTATAGTCCAATTCAAAAGTGGAAATTCCGACTTAATTTTGTAATATGCATACGCTGCCTCGTCATATTCAAGCTTTGCTCCCACAGGCATAAGCTGTTTATAATCCTGCGCTTGAAAAACCGTCATAATTATTAGTGCACCCATAGCAATTTTCACGATATATTTAATAAGCTTATGAAATGGGAAAAACTCAATAATATAAATTGCCATTGCAAATAAAACTACGACAATAACACCAAAAAATGTGCTTGCACGGGAAAATTCCATAACAGATGGAAAACCTACGTCTATTGAGCGAACCTGCGTGTATGTAAAGGCAGATAATACAACAAACATAACGAAAAGCTTCATTTTCCCTGTGTATTCCGGGGTTTTTTTGAAAAATATTCGTAAAAGTGCATACGCCAATATTACTATACCAAATATCATAAACAATTTCATAGCTGGATTTGTTTCAACGTATCTAAATATTTCTTCCTTCCAGTTAAGCTTAACGCTAGTCGTAGCGCTCTCTACAACGAAACCGAGTGACAATGCGTGGAATTTCATACCCATCGAAAGCGCAATTCCAATCGGAAGTAAACTGATTATAGTCGCAAAGCCCATTGACGCTAAAAGCTGTACGAATGTTTTGCCTTGAAATACCTTGTTAACATTGAGGATTGCAAGAATTACATATCCAATAACAAGGAACAGCGCTACATAAAAGTGGATAAACATAGTAACAGCCAAAACCTCTGCCGCTAATATCATATATGTTTTTTTGTTTGTTGTAAAAAATAAATTTAAAAAATAAAACCCAGGTAGCAAAAATATTGTAGCATACTCCTGTGGAAGTGCAGACATTTGCCTCCAAATATTGTTTGAAGCATTTGGTAGTTCTGTGCCTAATACATACGCTGCCACGCCGATGAATATAATTAGGTATTGATTTTTAAAGCTCTTTTTTAGTATGTAATAAATTGAAAGAACTATTAAAAAGCTACCCATACCACCAAAAAACCTTACTATAACCACAGGGTCTAAGAAAAATAGTTTGCTAATTGCAGAAATTATAGCCTCGTAACCGTATGGATATACTCCATCTTGGTAGATGCTGTTTATACCCAAATATTTCGTCCACGCTAAATGAACGTAACAGTCTGATGCGCCATAATAAAGAAACTCAAACGAATGTCTAAACCTAATTATAGCGGCAATAATGAAAATTCCAAAGAGCAAAATGCCCGCAAAAGGATGCACAAAAAAATGTATGAAAGCATTTTTCAGTCTATCTGGCAACGCCTTTAAATATGCTTTTGCATATTTTTTTGGTCCACCCAAAAGCCCGGATTTACCATCTACTAAGTCCAAAGAAATAGAAAAAAACCCAACCTCTTCCTCTTTTACTTTATCAGTTTTAATTGAATAATTTTTGCGAATTGCAAAATATGCAATAAGCAAGGCAATTATTGCAATTGTTAAAGAAATTGTTTCGTAAATTCTAAACAAAACAAGTAAGTGAACTAAAACAATTATCGCAAAATTAGAATGAGTTAGTGATATAAATACTCTATCCGTCCAATCGTCGGATAATTCATCAAAGGTAACAGCCTTCGAAGGTATAAATATATATAATATGTAAAAAGCAAGTACAACTTTTAGAAAAAGAATTATTGTAAATTGCAACGGAAACATCATATCACCTCTTCTTTTCAAATAATAATGCGATTACTCGCCATCCCATATTCTTCGCTTCATATCTTCCTTATCTAACTCTTGATGAATTTCCCATATTTCAAGGTCATCATCACTGCTATACAAACTTATATTGCTATGAGTACTTTGATATTTTTCAATCCATTGCGAAAGCCTTATATTTTCTTCCAGCTTTGCTTGATACTCTTCACTTTCAACATCTGCATTATTGCTAAATATATTTTTTTCATAAAATATGAATATATCCTCTGTTTTAAGCACCTTATTAGGCTCTACAGTATAATCTACAAGCTTTTCCTCCTCGGGGTTATATATATTAATAAAATCACTAATATTCATATGAAATCCATTGCCAAAAGCAAGCGTATATCCCTCTTGAAAGCTAATTATCATCCACTGTGTGGGGCGAAATGTTTTGGATATTCTAAGGTATTGTTCAACCGTACTGCTGTGCTCTACTTTTCGCGGTATAATTGGAGCCTGTGGCAAATAAGTTAATATCAATGCTATTGTTGCGATTAATATTGAATATCCAATAAGTCTACCTTTTATTATTAGCCCAATAAAATCTAAAATTACTACAATTCCAAATGATACTATTATAGGTATTAGAAGTGACCAAAGGGTGCTTGCGCTTTCTACCAAATAGCTACTGCTTGTAAATAAAGCTCCATAATAATATGCTAAAAATGAAATTATAGAAAAAATCAAAACCCATAATTTAGCTATAAACAATTTCTTGTTTTTAAATGCAGGGATTAGGCTAATGAATACTAAAAGAATACAGCCTATTGCGATATAATCAAATACTCTAAGATTTATCATTTTAACTTCATCTAAATATGTATAAATCATATTCATAGACGCAGTATTAAATGGCTTACCCATTAAAAAGCCTATAACCATAGGCATTATCGATAATATTGCAGAAATTAACATTATAACAAATACTTCAAAAACTTTGTATATTTTGTTTTTTGCATCCCTTATAATATTGGCAAATAATAATGATATAAGCCCTATACCAAGAAACACAAACGCCAAAGGATGGATTAAACCAATCACAGTTGCCCCCAAAGAAGCAACTAAAAAATCTTCCCACCTTGAATTATTGATAAAATCATAATAAAAATATAAAACAGGGAATATAAATACAAATGCAAATTGCTGAGGGTTTGCAGCCACAAGTGACGGCATTACATTTATAAACATACTTCCAAGCATACCATAAATAACAATAGAAAAAATTCCACCTATTTTGCTTTTAATAGTCCTTGATATAAAAAAGTACATTCCGAGGGCTATCATAAGGCTGTTAACAGGGCCAGCAAAATTAACGATATATACTTGGTCCATTAGTGCAAATTTGTGAAGCGTTTCTAAAAATATATAGAACCCTTGGGGGTAAATATCCCCTGCAAATAGAATCCTATATGCTATGTATTTCATCCACAAAAGTGATGTAAATGTTTCACTTGCCGCTGGTGCGATATTTGTAAAAGTGCTAAATAAATACAAATATCCAGAATATGCAAGTAGCAACGCTACAAGCATTGTGTGAAGAAAAACCCAGCCATCTCCAAAATAATTTGATATTATTACGTTCGCTCTTTCTGTTTTCTCATCAAATAATTGCAGTAGCTTTCTTTCTATTCTTTCTATTCTTTCAATATGGTTTATAAAAAGAATATTTAAAATATCCTTCATATCTTTTATAATATCGCCAGAAGCAATTCTAAGCTTATAGTATTTATAGGCAACACTTAAAATAAGAACTGCAACCATAGTAATACCTTCAAATAGCTTTAACAAAACAGTAATATATCCGAAAACTATTACCCAAAACATCATTTTTACATAATTTGCAACAATGCTTTTTGTAATATCCTCTTTGTCATAAATAAAAACAAATCTTGGAACAATAACAAAAAGCAAAGTATAAGTGAAAATATATTTAATGAAACATATTATTATGTCTGTGGATAGCCCCTGCAAATATATCACTCCAAGTTATTTATTATGATTGAAAATATATATAATAGTCTAAATTTCTAAATAATTCGAGTATTTTCCGTGAGCTTAATATTAAAAATACTATTGAACCAACCAAAAGCCCAAATATTGAATAATAATAGCTAAACCACCTACTAAGCACAAACCCAATAATAATATTTGCCACAAGAGAAATAAGTACTGCCCTGCTTGCCATTTCGGGCTGTGACATAGAAAACAGCGTAACACAATTCATAAGCGCAACAGATATTATTGAATAGCTAATTAGTCCAACTATAAAAACAAAATGTGTCACATAGCTCTCTAAAAAGCCACTTCTAAAACCTTCTATTGGGTAACGGTCAAAGTAAAACACAACCAAATATGTAAAAAGTGCACTTATAACTGATATAATTGCTACATAAATAAGGCGTCTGAAATAAATTTTCCTAAACACAGTATCGATTCTAAAAGCATCCTTGCCATAAGCATTTCTTTGCTTTTCGGATAGCTCGTCCATTAGCTTACTAACAACAACCTCACACGCACCCATTGGAACAATTAGCATTAAAAGTGCAAAATCAAGCCCTAATTCATACGCACCTCTAAACCAAATGATATATGGCATATACGAATTATTTGTAGACCAACCAATTATTCTATCCATAAATAAAAATGCAAAATATAAAAATCCATAAGCAAAAAATGGATATGTAGTGTAAAGCGTAATTGATTTTTTGGGAAGAGCAGGCTCTAACCCCTTCCCCATTTTACTTTCTTCCTTGTGGAAAAAATATAGAACCAACAAAATACCTGCTATGGAAACTATAAATAGTGCAATTATCTGAGAAACAATAATATTAAGATTTAGTACCTTGAAAAGCAAATATACTATTGCAATACCTGCAACAATAAGACCAGTAAAAGTAAACTCTCTCTCTAAAATATACATTACCGTAACCGAAAACCAAATTGCACACAAGAAAATATAGTATAGTAAAATTACCATCATCATTTTAAATGTAAAAGCCTCGAAAACACTATTGAATAGGAAAAATACAAGTGAAACCACTATGGTTAAAATATAGCCTAATTTTATAAAATACATAGTTATTTTCCGTGCCAAATTGAAATAACCTTGCCGTATATACATAAATCCTCTTCTTGCGATTGCCTGCATAAACCCACCAACGGTTAAAAAACTAAATATTGTACCAATAGCTATACAGGTTGCAAGCTCGACAGATAAATATTCATACGACCAAAGCGAAAAACGAAGTGTAAGCATAGCGATAACTGAAATCGCCATAGGAATTGCGAAAATTACCCCTCTTATAAAGCTTTTAAAAACAATGCCTGCCTTATGTACTAAGGAGTTCTTTTTTTCATCTGCAAACGAAGAAAAGTTAACGTCATCATTAACCACATTAAATATTTCAAGGGCCAACTCGAAAACATCAGTCATACCAAATATATTAAGAACTCTACCATCACTCCATCCAATAGACTCTAAAATGGCGGCAATTTCATAATGATTTTCGGGATACGGCTGTTTTTCCAGCACCTCGCCTATTAAGTTATTAAAGGTTGTTTCTAACCGTTCAGCATTAACATTTTTTTCAAAACGAATCATTTATTAGTCCCCATTACTGTTGAAGTGTCATATTTATTATAAGCTCAGGTAATTTTGATTCTCTTTCTGCTACAATTATATCTTCCTCGGTTAAAACCCTACCCTTAGGTATTACAATATTATTATTACTGTCTAACAAGTCTTCCCCTGCAATTTTGCCAAGTATTAAAGCATTACGCATTTTCTTAATATCGTCATCACTTGAATTAATCTCTTCACTTGTATCGCTAAAATTATCGTCCATTGGTATTTCTTCTTCGGTATTTTCAAAATCGTATAAATTCTCGTACTCATCAAACTTATCGGAATAGTCGATGTCACTATTTAAAAAATCTAATTCGTCATCAAAAGTTTTGGTATGGGTAGATTTTTTGGGTATCTGCACCTTATTTTCTTCAACTTCTTCCTTGCTTAAATATTTATTTTTAAAGGCAAATAGCTTTTGGATAGTATCTAAGGAGCTTCCGTCTGCCGTGGTTCTTCTTGCCCCATCTTTTTCTAATATCGATTTTTCTTCGATCATTTTTCCTTCGAACAATTCTATTACATTTTTATTTGTCTTAGCAACATTTTCGGGACTGCGGTTTACTTTTGACTTATCCTTTATTTTAGAAGTAACATCATCAACATTTTCTTTTAATAGCTTAACGACATCCCCTAATAATGATTCTATTTTTGCCTTGTTTTCCTCAATTTCTTGGCGAAGTCTTTCTGCTATTTTATCATATTCGACTAATTTATCATAGCTTTTTTCCATCAATTGATTTGCTTCTTCATCTGCCAACATATTTATAAGCGCAATAGTTTTTTCAATACGTTTTAATGCATTATCCATCACTTCATTTGATAATGGTGACTCTCCTACAACTTCATCCTCGTAAACTATTTCCTCTTTTTTAGAGGCTTGAAGCTCTGAAAGCAATTTATTTTTATCCTTATAAAGCTTATCAATTTCCTCTGATAAATCATTTATATCTTTACTTTGTTTTTTTGTTAGGTTGTCAAAGTAAGTGTCTACATCTGACTTATTTAAACCAAAAAACTTAGTTGGAATATTAAACCTAAGACCTCTCATTTTGACACCTCCTCTTTACCAAATAATTATTAATAACCTTTTGCAATAGAATCGATATAATCTATAAGGTTTTGCAAATCTGTTTTCATTTCATTTGCTTTTTTCTCTCGAATAAGAATTAAAGACTTCCTCTTTTCTAATTTCATCGCAACATTTTTCTGTACTTTTATTACTTTGTCGGTAGATTTAATATGAGCATCAAACAGGGCCTTCGCAATTTCCTTTTGCTCTTTCCCCTCCACATCATCACGATGAACGACACGCTTTTTCACTACCACAGACCTATTATTTTTGTTATACTCTATCTGTTCGTGTAATTCATCAATCTCTTTTTTCAGCTCTTGTATCTTGTCTTCTAACTCTTTTTTCTTTTCTTCAAATTCAAGATTTAACTTATCTATGCTTTTTTCAACTTCAGAAGCACTATAACCAAATAATGAAACTCGCTGAGTTATCTGCATGAAGTTCACCTCCTATTTATATTTTAAATTAATATATATTTAAGTTAGCCAAAGCGGTGGTTTTTTGGATTTCAAAATTTGCTTTGTCATTTTTCCCTAATTTCTTGTATGCATTTGCTATTTCAAGTGTAAGCACCGGAACTAATGGCGTATTAGGTGAAGACGCTATGGCTTCTTTAAACTGCTCAATCGCTTCGTTAATATACCCCATATTAAGCAATGTATAACCTTTTTCTGCATAAAACTTTTGTTTCTGCAAAAGCGATATAGGTAGTACCTTTTTAATTTCGATATCTGCTGTCATTAATCCTTTATATGAATTATAATGGTTTTCTAACACTTTTTCAATAGAAAAATAACTTATTGCTCTCTCACGAGACCTTTTTCCCAAATCTGCAATCATTTCTGGGTCCTTAAGTAGCTTTATAATTCCTGCCGCAAGCTCATCTGGAGCCTTTGGTGTAACTAATATTCCACAATCTCCAATTGCCTCTTTAATTCCACCAACATCGGTTGATACCACAGGTTTCCCACTCATCATTGCCTCGACAACTGAATAAGGAAATGCTTCTGAAATGCTTGATAATGCTATTATATCACCACTATTATATGCAGCTGGAACGTCATTTGTGTGCCCTGCAAAAATAAAATTATCTTTAAGATCAAGCTTTGCAACTCTTTTTAAGCATTCTTGATAATAATCCTCAACTGAAACAGAACCATATACAACCATCTTAACATCTGGTATTTCTTTTCGGATAATATCGGTAGCCTCAATAAGTGAGATAATATCTTTTAATGGATCTATTCTTGCAATTGATACAACTGTTGGCGAGCTATTTTTATTTTTCACCTCCATAGGAGCAAAAATGTTATTGTCTACACCATTATATATTACATTTATCTTTGACTTTTCAACGCCAAAACGTTCTTCCCAACGGGTGTTATATTTACAAACAGGTGAAACAATATCTGCATAATGATAATTCACACTTATTATTGAATTTATCATACGGATAAAAAATGTATTTAAAAAAGACGGATATCCCCTTTTAGATAGGGATAGATATTGCTCACGAATATACACTCCATGTTCTGTAAGCATATATGGTGTTTTGTTTTCGATTTTTGATAATATGCAAGGAATTCCACAAAATGCCGCCGCCGCAGAATGAGTAACATCAACCTTTGGAATTGGGGTGTTTAGCGTAACCATAAACCTGTAAACCCAGCCTAAGCTTTGAATAAGGGCATATATGCTTGGGGCATCGATATTATTTTCTGCATCATTTGCAAAATCACTAACAAGTTCCTTATATACTTCCCATGTAATTTCAGATTTGAAGCTTTTTTTATATTCATAATTTTGAAAATATAAATATAAATCGTAAAATATTTCCCCAAGCTTTTGTGGGTTCTTTTCAATACTTAATATTTCAAGTATAAGCACCTTAAAAAGAGGTATAAATTTTTTAGAAACTACATCGTCTGTCGTTCTTTTTTTAAGCAAATATACCTTTGAAAAAGGCACATCAAGGTGTTCGCATGGTTCTTCCGTGCCCCAAAGAGGGACTTTTAAAAGCTCGGTAGAAGAAGGTAGGTCATATATTTGTGAAACGTATGGGTTCATCATTAGGCTGTATAATACATAATCAACACCTTGTAGCTGTTTAACAAGAATATCACACCATGTACTAACGCCGCCCGGATGGAACGGATATGTTCCCTCTGTTGACAACATTACTTTTATATTATCGCTCACAAATACCCTCCCATCTTATATATTTTTTATAAACATCTTACTCTTGGCTTTTAAATTTATCTACTTCCATTTTTAATAATCCAACCTCTTGTATTAAAGTATTTACAAGAATAAATGTTTTTGATAATGCCTTTGTTAAAGAAAGGATTATTAGTATAAGCCCAAAGGTTATAATAAGAAACAACGTATTTACAGGCTGTTTAATGGACAAAATATCGGATATTAATTCTATTGCTCCTGGCAGAATAGTTATTATTATCAGTCCAATTGTTGATACAAGCCAAACAAGTGCATAATGTAATTCTAATTTTCTATTTGCAACAAGATTGATTATATATATAAGAAAAACTGTTGTTGTAACTAATAGAATAATTTGTAGCCTTGTGTCCAATATAATTTCCCCCTAAAAATGACATTAGTAAATTTATTTTTTAGTTCTTTTTGCAATAGCTGTGATAAGAATTGCGGTTATAACCTTTATCATATAATAAACTGATGCCTTTTTACCTATACTTGAGCTTCCGTTAATTCTTTCGTTCATTGTAACTGGAACTTCACATACTTTAAGACCATATTTACTTGCAGTAACTATCGAGCCTGGCTCTGGATAATCATGCGGATATTCCCAAGCAAAAAGCCTTGTTGCCTTTTTATCACAAACTCTGTAACCAGAGGTAGGATCTGAAATATCTTCGCCTGTAAGTATTCTAATAAGCCAGTATAAAATTAATATTCCAAGCCTTCTAATTGCAGATGACTGAAAACCCTCGTAGGTGATAAATCTTGAACCAACACAAAGATTATTCCCATTCTTAACAGCCTCTATCATTTTCTCCATACAAGCTGGGCTATGCTGTCCGTCGCCGTCTAATTGGACTACAATATCATAATTATTATATACGGCATATTTAAACCCTGTTTGTCTTGCCCCACCTATGCCTAAATTGGCAGGTAATTTAACTACCATCTCTCTATTTCTTTCTCGGCATATTTTGTAGGAATTATCAATAGAACCATCATCTATAACAAGCACGTCATAGTAGGGGCATTTTTCCCTTATTTCATCTAAGACAAGAGAAATGTTTTTTTCCTCGTTAAAAATCGGAATAATAATTAGTACCTTCATTCAATATCCCCTATCATTTGTGTTTTTTATTAGTGTTTTTTATTAGTATTTAAATTCGTCATTTTCCCAATAGCCATTTTTAATTGTGCTATCTGCAGAAACTTGCTTGCCATTACCATTTTTCTTTCCGTTTTTCCATTCACCTTCATATAATTCGCCAGTTGAATAATAAAAAGTGCCATATCCGTTAAATTCGCCATTACTCCACTGACCATCATAATAATTGCCATTATTCCATTGGAACCGACCTTTTCCAGAAATAAGCCCCTTATGCCATCCTCCAGAATAACTGTCACCACTTACCCATCTCATTGTGCCAATTCCTTGAAAAACTCCATCAACAATCTCGCCATCATAATTATCGCCATTTGGCCATTGAAGGTTACATTTTCCATTCATACTATCGTTCTTCCAACCGCCAGAATATATAAACCCATCGGTTCGAGTTAGTTTTCCTTGCCCCTCTCGAATTCCGCCTGAAACCTGCCCTTCATACCTGCTACCGTCCTCATAATTTACTGCACCATAACCATTTGGAATACCATTAAAGCTTTCACCAATATATGCCGAACCATCTTTCATAGCAAGAACTTGGTTTTGATTAGAGTTAGAGTTAGAGTTAGAATTCGTATAATTATTATCTGTATTTGAAGTATAAGTGTTGAAAACTGGCGCCTGATAATGCCCGTTGTAATAAGAAAAACCCAGCCTTACAAGGCGTTCTGTTTGAAGTTGGTTATTACTTGCTATTTTGTCAATGAGCACAGTATTATCATATGTTTTAACCTTCAAAGTTTCCCATAAAATTTCAATCATATCATTCTTGTTAAGAACTTTATCGTTTAAATTTTTAGCTTCTTTTGGAGGAATACCGCCAAAATAGGAATTGATATAAGCAGAAATTGTCGACATATTACTATCTAAGCTATATCCCATAGATTTTAATAGCATAGCTGTGAAAGTCTTTCCATCAATAAGCCTTTTAGGTGAAATGCTGTTACCTTGAATATCTAACAGTATCCTTTGATTAATTCCATAAGCAATATATTTTCTTGCCCAATCAGAAACCGTTGATCTGTCATTATAATTATTTAAGATGTTCCTAACATCGTATTCTGAGAGGCTTTGAATATCACTTTTCGATTTTACTAATCTCAGCAAAAATACAACCGCTGTTTCTGTATCAACGAAAGAGTTTAAGTCGGGCTCGAAAAAGCTTTGCGAAACACCATTATAAAAACCTAAATCATATAGAATTCTTGCTTCTTCAATATAGCTATTAGAAGCATATACATTAAAGCTAAGCGAAAATGTTAAAAGCAAAATAATACTTATTATATTTTTCATTATTCTTACCATAAGCCAACGACCTCTCCATTAAAACCAAGATACCTACTATTGCCTTTAAACGTACATATATGCCTCTTCTTCAGGCAATGGTTTTGCTAAATAAAACCCTTGCAAATAATCACATTTCATATCTACAAGCATCTCACATTGAATATTATCTTCAACGCCCTCTGCTACTACTTTAAGCCCTAAATCATGGGTTATGCTTATAATTGACCTAATAAACATTTC
The DNA here is from genome assembly GCA_964455565.1 of uncultured Clostridiaceae bacterium. Classification (GTDB taxonomy): domain Bacteria; phylum Bacillota; class Clostridia; order Monoglobales; family Firm-18; genus CAYVWT01. The sequence goes on from CAYVWT010000003.1 coordinate 13,628, forward strand.
GCATTTTTCATTTGTTTTTAAATCGTCTAAGAAGGTTTTGTCTATTTTAATAATAGAAACTGGCATTTTCAATAAATATGATAGGCTTGAATAGCCTGTGCCAAAATCGTCAATTGAAATAGTAATGCCCATATTTCTAATTTGTTCAATCTTCAAGCAATTTTCTTTAAAGTTATCCATAAAGCAGGATTCTGTTATCTCAAACCCTAAATTGTTTGGAGAAACACCTATTTGTTCAATAATTTTGGTAATATTTCCGATGAATTCATCTTTTAATATCTGCGTTGGTGTAAAATTTATATACACAATCAAATTTTTCTTACTGTTTTTTGAATTTATCCTCTTAGCAAAATAGCACGCCTTTTTAAATATAAGGTCGGTTATGTCATCTAATAGAGCCTCTTTTTCTGCTATTTGAATAATGTTATAAATAGGAATTTTATTGTATCTTTCATCTGTCCACCTAAGAAGCGCTTCAAACCCATACAATTCCTTGGTTTCAGATAAATACTGTGGTTGATAGTATAGTTCAAGTGCTTTTTGTTCTATTGCCTCAACTAAGTCAAGCTTCATATCATTACTAAATTTCAAATCATCAATCAAAACTTCATCTGCAAAATAGTATAAATTTTTGCCTTGATCTTTCGACTTATATAAAGCAATGCCGGCATAATTCATAATAGCTTCGCTATTATTTGAATTGTTATCATATACAGAAATACCAATATTGGCAGATAACTCAGCCTTTTTATCTTTAACTATAATTTTTCTGCTAATTTGCTTTAAAATAATTTTCGCTAATTTCCCAATAGTATCTGCATTGCCTATGCCATTATATATTATGCCTACTTGGTCATAAGAGAGCCTTGCAACATATAGGTTGTCATTTATGCCTTTAATTCTGGTTAAAACTTCATTTATGAGTATATCATCAGAATATGAATCGAACAAGTAATTTGCAACAATAAATTCATTTATTTCTATAAGAAGCAATGCTCCACTTGCTTTTTCGCCACCATCTGCACTATTTAAAATTGCATTTAAATTTTTTAAAAATTCCGTCTTTGTATCATTATATGACGCCAGGCTTTTTATTACTTTTTCTTCAACAATTTTTGGTATTTTGTTGTAGGGCTTTGCCTCTTCATCTCTTTTACCAAAGAGTCCTATCACATCATTTTTATTATTTCCTGTAAAATCAACATTTTTTATCACGTTAAAATCTTCGTCATCTGATACGTGCATATTACCTTTTATGTGTATATCATCTATATTTGTTTTTAGCAAAGAAATAACCTGAGCCAACAAATTTTCAATTCTTTCTTTTTTGTCATCAATTTCGTTTTGCAGGTCATTTAGGATTGCGTCATATTCTTCAATCTGAAACTTCGCTCTTTCTATAATTTGTTCGATTTTCTGATTTGCAATTTCGTCAATAAGTGAAATTGTTTTTTCAACCCTTTTATGAGCATCAATCATAAGCTCATTTTGGTTTATAAGTGGGGCTTCATCTTTATATATTATTTGATCTTGCTTCGCTTGTTCAAGTTCAAGAAGCAAATTTTCTTTTTTAGTTTCAAGCATTTTGATTTCTCTAATTAGCTTGTTTAATAATTTATTATGTCCTTCTAAAAGGCTCTCAATAAAATAATCGACATCATCTTTGTTAAGCCCTAAATATTTAGTTGGTATAGTTATATTTGGTGGTAACATATTATTACATTCCTTCCCTTGTATAAGCATAAACAGTATATACTTATATTAATTACACAATGTAATTATACCTGTTATTAAACATATATTAAAGGCTTTTGTTATTTTTGGAATATGTAATGTATTTTTTAAATCATAATAACTAAAAATATAACGTTTCTACATTCCATCATACTCTGTAAGATATTTCGTATAATGCATAAAGGCTGCCTTTTTCCTGCTTTTACTTATGGGGATTACATAACCATTAGTGAGTATAATATCACCCTCAACAATTGTTTTTATATGTGCCATATTAACCAAAAAACCCTGATGGACTCGAACAAATCCAAAAGTTTTTAACCTTTCCTCTTCGATTGTAAGCTTTGAATAAAAACCTATTCTGTCATTTGTGGTTACGGCAAAAACTTGCCTCTTAACACTTTCTAAATATAATAAATTATCTATATTTATTGTGATTAGCCTTGATTTTGTTTGTACAGAATATCGCTTTTCATTTTTGAATAATTCTTTGATGGCACTACTATAAGCTTTTTTTATTTGCTCCTCTGTAAAAGGCTTCATAATGTATCTAAATGCTTTCACCTCGTAGCCTAAAAAAACATAGTCCATACTTGATGTAACAAAAAATACTAAAACGCTACTATCAATTTCCAAAATGCTCCTTACTGTTTCTATGCCATCAAGCTTTCCAAGCTTTGTTTCAAGGAATATCATATTAAAACGTATGCCCTTCTTTTTATACGCTGCAATAAGGTCCTCTCCACTATTATATAAATATATTTCCATTTCTCGGAATTCACGGTTATAGCTGCTTAATATTTGCCTTAATTCCTCAGCACTATTATTATCACAATCGCAAATTGCAATTTTCATATTTATAGCCACTATCCTTTCCCGCTCACGAAAATTAGTGAAATATATCAATATAATTTTATGCCTTTAACGGCTATGATTACATTATATATAATATGCGTGCAAAAAGCAACAAAAATTACAAAATTCGTCGATAAAATATATAATTTCGCTAAAAGAAATGTAACAAATAATTTAATTACCGCTAATTTAGAGGCACAGCAGTTAAAAACACCTTATTATCGTCTTCGTTTTTATTTAATGAATTATCCACAGCTCGAATTACGAAATAATATGTTTGACCAGAGGTTAAATTGTCTATTTCAAATTGATATGGGAATATATTTGTTGACACGCCATTTTCATAGCTATTCCCCAAATTAGGTATCAAAACCCTCTTTGTAGCATTCGTAAGCTTAGGGTCATTTTGAAAATCAAATGACTTAGTTTGATAATAAGCAACATACTTCACATTGTTTTTATCCAGAGCAACGTCCCACCTTAGCATTACACTTTTACTTTGTGGAACTGCTTGTTGCACACCAATTCTGGGAGTTGGGGCATCTGGTGGCCAGGTTTGGCTACCGTTATAGGTGCTGCTCCATAATGGTGGCGTATTATCTGATAAATTCGAGCTTAGCATCACAAAATCGTTAACTGCTGTAAGCTGTGCATCCGTAAAATAATGATTAAACCCTGCTATTTCCTGTGTCTGTTTAATATCCTCTAAAAATGTTGGCAATGCCACATTCGATTTAAAATAAAGCGTATCTAATGGCTTTTTATCACCAGCTGCATAGCCTAAAGACAGCACCTTAAAGCCATCTGGTCGGTTTGCCTCTGCCATTAGCTTTGGCATATAGATATATTTATTATCACGATAAAAAGCATCGTTATATTCCTCATTAGCATTTGAATCAAGCCTATAGCTTTCAAACATCAAAAAATCAATATTTTTTCTTGTGCAAAATTTATACTGCGGAAGCCTTGAATCAAAAAAGAACAGCCCTCTATTTTGCAAAATATATTTGCCTTTGTGTGCGGTTCTTAACCTGCCAATAAATTCCGAAAAGCCAGGCGATGTCCACTCGAATTCTGATTGATTAAAACTATTACTATCGGTATATGAATTTGGGGCACAGGTATCAATCGTATCTAAAAACACTCCGTCACAGCCAAGCCCACGCCCATAGTCATCACTTAATATCTCCTTAATGCCCGGTATACCGTCTTTACTATCAATTGTCATAGTACTAACTACATCAAACCAAGCTGGGTCGCCAGCATTTACAAAAGCACCTTTGAAATACTTGTTTTTATCAGGTATGCCATCAAAATTATTATCGTCTAAATAGTATGAAGCAAATCCTCCTCCACCAGAAGAAGCCCTGCCTTTTGGGTCGATATTTAAAAGCGAGCCGCCACCGTTAGGCTGTGGACCTCGTGGGTCTACCCTTGGCCCTGTTCCATCCCCTTTAAACCTTGAATCTGTTGCAAATTCTTGGTCTGTTAGGCTACACGTTCTTAAATCCTCTCCAATAGAAATATAGCCTAAAACTATTACATCATCATTAGTGTCGTTAGGGTTAACCCCCTTTCGAATTTCCTGTACCTGCTCCCTTGTTAAATCTCCCATAAGTGGGTGTAATATAACTAAATCATAGGTTTTGGCTGTTTTAATTTTATTTGAATCTAATTTACCGTAATAAACCATATAATTAAGCCTGCCTATGTTATCCTTAAACGAGGCATTAAGCTCATTTAAAAACTGTCTATCAGGGGATAAATTCGCATTATCAGTTAAAATAATGATTTCATTATCGAAAAAAACCATTTTATTTAGAACATCCTCTGAAAGGCGCCTTAGTGGTATATAAATTCTGTCATTTATCATTTGGGCAGGAACGTCTAAAGTTACCAAGCTATTATTAACATACATTTGGTTACTATTTAATATTATTTTTGCGACACTATTATTATATGTTATAGTGGCAGAATTTGTATCTGAATTCCATTCAACCTTAGCTCCAAAGCTCTCGGAAATAAACCTTATTGGGAGCAAGGTTCTATCATTTTTAACAATTGGCACAACAAAATGGTTAGAAGCATCAATGTTTACCTCTTCAAGGTTAACAAATGCCTTCGGGCTGCCAATTTTAAGCGCAATACTATCTTTTATAGTATTCCAGCCAGCATCATTTGCGTAAATTGTACCATTAGAAATTGCAAAAACAGCAATTAAAACAATTAAACTTTTCAAAATAAATTTTATCAACGAATTTCACCTCATTAGATATGCATATTTCTAATTTTAACAGTTATTAATAACAAATGCAAGCTAAACGAAAGTTATGTTTAGCTTGCATTATTTTACAGCATTTAGTTATAATCTATTTCATTTCTTTTTAGCTTCTTTGTTGGGTCATTTTTATATTTACCAGCATCGTTTTCAGTAAAGCCAAAGGAAGCTCTCATTGCATCATCATACGCCCAATGTGAATCAGATAAATCAGGGTATGGATTTGTTATATCGCCAATATCATAGGTACTATCTCTGCCTATTAAACGGTTTATCATAACAACATATTCAGCACGGGTTAATTGCTCATCCGGTCTTATTGTGTTATCACTATAACCCTTTAATAGTCCAACATCATAAAGCGCCTTAACATAAGTATAATACTTATTGCTTTCAGTCAAATCTTTAAAGCTTATAGCATTAGTATCGTCTGGCTGTAAACCCATTGCAAATGCAATAAGCTTGCTTGCCTCGCCCCTTGTAATTGGTGCAGTAGGCTTAATGTTATCTGTCTTTGCAAATGCGCCGATAAATTTCATATATTCTATTGCATTAAATGACCATCTGCCTTTTTCCAAATCGCCATAGCTTGAACTTGAAGGAGGGTTAAACCTGCCTGTTTGTCCATCTTGTTTTAATAAACGGTATAAAAGCGCTGCAGCTTCTTCCCTTTTTACACTATCTTCAAGACCAGCTACGCCCTGTTCATATCCATAAAGATATGCATAGCTATAATTGATATAAACTCTTTTTGCAGGTGCAGGTGTTGGTGTTGGTGTTGGTGTTGGTGTTGGTGTTGGTGTTGGTGTTGGCGTTGGTGTTGGTGTTGGTGTTGGAATAGTTGCTGGCATTGTAACAGTAACTGTGCTCGTTACATTTCCTCCCATACCGTCAGACACTGTAACAGTAAAGCTGTCAACACCTACAGCATTTAATTTTGGTGTGTACACCCAAGCCCCTGTTGTTGTATTTTCAGAAGCATCACCTTTTGTTGCCACTGTACCTACAATATATGTAAGTGGGTCTTTATCTGCATCTGTCGCAACTATTGCACCAGAAACCGGGGTGTTTGAAGCTGTGTTCACGCTTATGTTTGAAGTAACAGGAATATGGTTTGCTTTAATATTAAAACTCATACTTGCTGTTTCAGAATATGCTATTCCATCGCTTGTTGCCTGCCATTTTAGTGGTGAGCTACCTACAAAAGAAGAAGATGCTACAAAAGTTAACACATTAAAGCTACTTGCTGATATTATATCTCCAACCTTTACAGCAGTTCCATTATTTTTAAATATTCCAGCGCTTGATAATGGCAAAGCTATAACCTTTATTTTAGCGACATTACTTGAATAGCTATCGACAAATTCTTTACCTGTAAACTGGTATGTGGTATTTTGTCTTGTGTTAATTGTGCTATCTATTATTTTAGCTGTAATACCAGATTTTCCAAAATTACTAATAGAAACCGTTCCATTATTACCACCCTTTGAAGCGTCAATCGCTCCATTAACCACTAATGTACCGGTTGGAACCTTGCTACCATCTAAAAATGCAGTTGCAGTACCTTTTTCATCTGTAACAACATTAGTTGGAGTTGTAAATTCCGCATCAGGACCGGATAAAACAGATAATGTCAAAGGTATTCCTGCTGCCACAGTTCCGTCTGAATTTTTAACTGTTGCAGTAATAAGGCTTGTTTGTGCATTAGAAGAAGGTGTTGCTGTTAATTCAATTTTTGGTGACTCTATATATTTATTATTAACAGGGTCTATTGAAGTAGTTACATAGTCATTATTAAAATACCATGATTTTATATACTCCTTCGAGTATGCTCCACCTGTTGCACCAGTAAAGCCTGCAAACACTTTATCTGTTATAAGTGTGGTTGAAGAAGAAAGGTTTATACTCTGAGTTAATATTGCTTTTTCAGGGCGAACTGTTGAATCTGCGCTGACTCTTACGCTTAAAATTTTAGTTATACCATCATAGTCTATCCATGCAGTATATGTTTTTTCCTTACCACTCTTAGGAGCAGAGTTTCCATTGCTTGTTCCGTTACCAAAGTTAAATGTGCCAGCTGGTACACCATACAGCTTTTCGATGTCAACTTCCTTGATTTTGGCTATAGGGTGCATGGTATCACCATTAATGTTGATTGCTACGTGATTTTGAGACAAGCCAGAATCTCCATATTCGGAGGAGTTATCCCATGTATCAAATTCAACGCCAAGGCTGTTAGTAACTCCTGAATAACCCATTCCGCCACCTAATGCCCCAAGATTATTTGTGTTAGTATTTATAACGAATACAATACCATCGGCACCACTCGGTCCAATACCCCCTGGGTTTGTTATATTAAATGTAAACATTGTACTAAAAGACCTATCATTGGCAAGTGAAACATAGTTTCCACAATAAAAGCTACCACTTTGATTGGTCAGTGCATCGGTCAATCTAATATCTTGTGTTGAGCCTTGTTTTACAGCCGTTGCAGTTCCATTTAGTTTAATTCGAGCAGTATTTGAAAAGTCTGGATATATAAATGTAATTGCTGAGTTTTTTGCCGCACTAACATTTATTCCTAATTGAAAAGTTAAAACAGCCATAATTGTTAAAAAAGATATTACCCTCGAAAATATTGCTTTGCTCATAATTTTTTCTCCTCTTATATAATTTTATTTTTTATTGTTAAATTTACATATATATTAACAAGGTAGCCCTTGAAATAATTTATTTAGAGTACAAAAAAAGCCGTATATAAACCGAATATGAAGATTTCTCTACATAATATTGGAATAATAAACGGCAGCTGGCTGTCATATCCTAAACGAATTATGGACTTAGACCCTATAGCTTTGTGCAATTGCCTTTCAGCAATTATACTTTTTACGATTGTTATAATGACATAATATAACAAAATTTTAAATATGTCAACAAAAATTTTACTTTTTTTATATATTTTTTTCCAAATATGCTTTTAGTGCATTTATATGCCCCTTTGCCCGTTCAAAAATAACGCTATCTACTTTGTAATTATTCTTTTTTTCAATTAGCAAGCTAACAAGCCTCGTCGCATCAATTGATTTTACATCAGAGAATAAAATTCTTTCCCCTGTGTAATTCAAATCATTCAAAGCATTATCCAGTTTTTTTGAATATATAATAGGGAAAAAAGGAATTCCCATACGCATAGCAAGTATAGCAGAATGAAACCTAACTGCTATAATTGTGCTACACCTTGCCGTATTTTTTATAATATTATCACCATTATCTATATGTAAAATTATTTCTACCATTTCAGCATTTTTGCATAGAGACTGTATGGTATATGCAGCTACAACATCATTTTCATTTTCAATATCATAGGCGAAAAGCAAAACCTTTTTACCTGTTTTTTCTATATATTTATCAGCAATTTTAGCCATAGCAGTATAATAATCATAGTTCAAATGTGGCTTTGAATTATTTCTATAAGCAGAAATTCCAAGGCAACCTTCATCGTTTTTTACAAGCCACTCACTCGGCATAGAAAAAACAATGTCTGGAAAACAACTTGTTATAGTTTTTTTTGTATGGTTTTTAATATAATTATAAGAATACGTATCTCTTGTTGTGATTAGCCCAAAATAATTCATTTCCATTCTTGAAATAAGCTCTGCAAATTTATTTAAAAACGGTCCAACATTACAACCAATTGTGATTAGCCTTTTGCATTTACTATGCTCCTTTTTATATTTCAACACTGTTTTTATTGCATAGTACATTCCAATTTTGCTTGTAATCATAAAGCCAGAGCCTATAACCCTAACCATTGCATCAAAATTTGTTACCCCACTTTCTGCAATGCTATAAATATTATCAATGTCTTTAAAAGGTATTAGGAGTTCATTTTTATTAGTTTTTAGGTATAGCCTATGCTCGTTTAGCTCAAGCGCCAATATTCTTAGCATAATGTCATCGCCAAAATTTCTATCCAAATAACAATCAACTAAAATATTAATAAAAGTCACCTCCACAAGAAATATATACTAATTATATGTTATAATAAAAAAATTTGCAAATATTATTTATTTTTGGTATAATGTTGCAATAAATATACTATGGGAGTGGTTTTTTACAATGCCAAAAATAAGTATAATAATTGCGACATATAACAATGGCAACACCTTAGTTAGGTGTTTAGATTCTATTTGTCGCCAAACCTTTAGTGATTTCGAAGTAATAGTTGTAAATGATGGCTCTAAAGATGATACTGCATCTATTTTAATTGATTATGCAGCAAAGGATAATAGAGTCAAATTTTTTAACCAAACTCAAAATATTGGACAAGGTAGATCCAGAAACCTTGGGTTAGACGAAGCCAAAGGTGAATATGTTGGCTTTGTTGATTCCGACGATACCGCCCAGGAAAATATGTTCGAGGAGCTATACGAGGCTATTACAAAAAGTAATGCTTCTATTGCGCAGTGTAATATAAATATAGTTAATTTAGATGGCACAATGAAAACTGCCAATTTTTTGCCTTTTGAAGATGACGTTGTCGATATTAAGCATGATATCGTAGATTATTTTGAACATTACCTTCAATATTCAAAGCAAAGCTATGAAATTTGCAACAAACTTATTAAAAGAGATTTTTTAATAGAAAATAAGGTTTATTTCCTTGATAATTCAAAAATTTATGCAGAGGATTTGCTTTTTAATTTAGACGTTGCGCTATATGCCGATCGAATAGTTTTTATAAATAAGTCGTTATATAATTATTACAACAACCCAAACGGGCATTCTAAACACATAGATTTGGGCAAGCTTGAAAAATTTTGCAATTTATTTGAGGAATTTGAAAAACACGCAAAGCAATTAAAACAATATCACTTAATAAAATATGGAATTGCTAAAAACGCTATATTAATTATAATGTTTATTGCAACTCAAACCCTTTATATTAAAGGGGGCAAGAAAAAGGTAGAAGAAATATTAAAAAGAACTGATATGAGGAAATATCTTAGATATTCTCTAAAAGGTTCGCAAAAGCTTAAAAGCAAATTGCTAATTTGGTCACTTTTATACCTGCCATATAGCTTGAAATTCAAGCTAATGAAATGGCACTATTCTTGGAAACACTAATTTTGTGAGAGGAGTCCGAGTAATTATGGAAAATGTTTTAGTTAGCGTGATAGTCCCTATTTATAAGGCTGAAAAATGCCTGCGAAAGTGTGTAGATTCTATTATAAATCAGTCGCAAAAAAATATTGAAATTTTGCTTATCAACGATGGCTCGCCAGATAATTCTGGCGCTATTATTGACGAATATGCAAAAAACGATGATAGGATTAAGGTTATACATAAGAAAAATGGTGGAGTTGCCTCTGCAAGAAATGCAGGGCTAAAGGTTGCCACTGGGCGTTATATTACATTTGTGGATTCTGATGATTGGGTTGATTTAGATTTTATTGAGTCACTCCTAAACACAAAGAAAGATGCAGATATTATCCGCTCTAAATTCTACTATGAATATGGAAGTGGCGAATTCAAAATTGAAGATAATAATTTTGAGGATGGTCTTTTTATTACACAAAAGGATTTCAAACACCATATTTACAGCAAAATGATTGCTGGAATAAGTTTTAATGCAATATGGCGAACGTTGTACAAAAAGGAAATTCTTAAAGATTTACTGTTTAATGAAAATTTAGAAACAGCAGAGGATTTAATTTTTTCTATGGAAGCATATACTAATGCGAAAACATTTTTATATGTGGCATTGCCACTTTATCATTATTTCCAAAGCCCACAGGGGTTAACTGGCAGTGGGTTGCCTGTTTCAACAAAATTCAAATGTAATTTTTTTGTTAGCAAGGCTTTAATTCAACATTTGCCAATTTGGGGAATGAATACTCTTAAAAATAAACTTTTATGCTATAAAAGGCTGTTAAATATTATTGTTTCAAAAATCATTAGAATAAACGAAAAGGACGTGTAAATTATGAACATTTTAGTTACCGGAGGAGCTGGGTATATTGGCAGCCATACCTGTGTGGAGCTTTTAGACGAGGGCTTTGACATTGTTGTTGTAGATAATTTTTCAAATTCTAAGCCAGATTCTATCGAAAGCATTAAAAAAATAAGTGGGAAAAGCTTTCCGTTTTACGAGGCAGATTTATTAGACAAAGAGGCGCTTACCCGTATATTCAAGGAAAATAAAATTGATGCTGTAATTCATTTCGCAGGGCTAAAAGCAGTTGGAGAATCCGTTGCTATCCCTTTAAAATATTATTATAACAACATTACAAGCACATTAATATTATGTGAGGTTATGGCTGAATTTGGTGTTAAAAATATTGTGTTTAGCTCCTCTGCAACGGTTTATGGCGACCCTGCAACCGTTCCAATTACTGAGGATTTCCCACTATCAACTACCAATCCATACGGTAGCACAAAGCTTATGATTGAAAATATTTTGCGTGACCTATATGTTTCAGATAACGATTGGAGCATAGCAATTCTTAGATACTTTAACCCTATCGGTGCGCATAAAAGTGGGTTAATTGGCGAGGACCCAAATGGGATACCAAACAACCTTATGCCATATATCGCAAGGGTTGCAGCAGGACAGCTTGAAATTTTAAGCGTGTTTGGTAGCGATTACAACACAAAAGACGGTACAGGCGTTAGAGATTATATCCACGTTGTAGATTTAAGCCTTGGGCATATTAAAGCAGTTGAAAAGGTGCTTAAAACAAAGGGTGTTGATGAATATAATTTAGGCACAGGTAATGGTTATAGCGTGCTTGAAGTTGTTCACGCATTCGAAAAAGCAAGTGGCAAAAAGGTTAATTATAAAATAGTAGACAGACGCCCAGGCGACATAGCAGAATGCTACGCTGACCCACACAAGGCGAAAACAGAGCTTGGCTGGGTGGCACAAAAGGGAATTGATGAGATGTGTTTGGATTCTTGGAATTTTGTGAAAAGTTCGAAAAAGTAGAATATAAAATATGGAGGCGAATAATGAGAAAGACATTTATTATTTTAATGATAACAGTTATTTCTTTATCTGGCTGTAACATAAATAGTACAACTGAAAATCTCAATTCTACCAGTACTTCCTTCCAAGAAAACATTGTTACTGTGGAAAAGAAGCAAGATGTTGAACAACCTATTATTTTATATAATGGTATCACATTAGATACTATCGACAAAGATATTGATATTGATATTGTTAAAGAAAAAGATGCTTTTCAAAAGCAAAGACTATTTGCGAAATATGAAAGAGAATATTATTTATACTCCAACAATACTTTTTTAGAGAAAACAATAGGAAAAATAGAGGAACGTGGATTGGATTATTATTGGCAAGTTTCATTTGATACAAAGAGAACAGATGATGAAGTCGCTATTTCACAATCATATAATCCATATCCGAGGAAAATCGCAAATATTAATTCTAATTTTCCGATAGAATTCGATAGCAACGGTAAAGTCTTATCTGAAATAAATAATAAATTTGATGTAAATTCTAAAATAAAAGAATTAAGTTGCATTGATCTTGATGGTAATGGAGAAAATGAATATATTGCTTTGTTCTTAGATGCTAAAAATAATTTTTTTGCTAAATGTTTATTGAATTCAAAGCATAATATAATTGCGTACTTAACCGTATTTAAGGAAAAGTGTGATGATTTTGATGCAGTTATAGAAAGATATAATTTGTTAAATAGTGGTGAAATTATTGATATTAATAACGACAGCGTAATGGAAATTATAGTCACTTTGCCATCGTATGAAGGGTTTCTGTTTAAAGTTTTTTCGTATAAAAATGGTGATTTTGATGGTGATTTTGTAACAAAATGTAGTTTGCAACCCTAATTAATTAGGGTTGCTTTTCCTATTCCTCACTATCAATACTATGCCACCTATCGCTGTCACTACTGCTACTATTTGTGATATTTTAAAGCTTGCTGAATATGGTAAGGAATCAACTCTTAGCTGTTCTATCCACATTCTGCCTAAACCGTACCATGTTACATATAGCAAAAATACTTCGCCCTCGAACTTTTTATACTTACGATAATAAAATAGCAATAAAAACCCTACTAAATTCCACAGGCTTTCATATAGAAAAGTTGGGTGAACAGACATTATTTTTGATAATTCCGTATTATATATTTCCATTCTCCACGGTAGGTTTGTTTCACTTCCGAATGCTTCCACATTCATAAAATTGCCCCATCTGCCAATTATTTGCCCAATTAAAAGACCAAATGCTCCAACGTCAAGAACCTTTACAAAGCTAACTTTTTTAACCCTACAATATATGTACCCTGCTAATACTCCACCGATTATTGCACCATATATTGCTATTCCACCCTCCCAAATGGCTATCGCCGAAAGTGGGTTTCCTGCATAGTCCTTCCAGTTCCACGCAACGAAATATATTCGTGCGCAAATAATAGCGCTTGGCGTTCCTATTAAAGCAATATCAACCATAGTATCCTCTGGCAGATGGACCCTTTTAGCTTCCCGAATGCAGAACAAGACTGCAAGGAGCAGTCCTGTCCCTATTATTATTCCATACCAATATATTTCCTTGCCAAATATCTCAAAGGCTACTCGGTTTAAATTAAAATAAAGCCCAAGCCCTGGAAAATTAACCATTTGCATAACGTCACCCTCTAAATGATTTAATAAGGTTTTATGATAGATATTCCTGCATTTTCGCTTACTAAATGTCTTTGAAGCCTTGCTTGTACATCTTGCAGGGTTATACTATCACACACATCTAAGAAATTAAAAAGGTCAATTCCTTTAAATAAATTCGTCACAAAGCTGTGCGACAAACGGTCAACACTGTTGAACATTCTTAAAAATTGTCCTTTTTGAACTTTTTTGCAACGCTGAAATTCCTGTTCTGTTAGGTTTGCGCTGGCTAATCCTTTTAATATAATTTCTTGAACAAGCTCTGGGTTTGGACTTTCGCCACCCATAGCTGAAAAACCATAATCACGCTCACCCTCATACGAGGCACTAAAGCTATCATTTATCAAGCCCTGCTCGTATAATTCGTTATACATTTCACTACTTTTGCCAGCTAACATATCAAGTAGTATCGAGGTTGTAATGTCTTTTTTAAGTAGCATTTCACCCTCATAGCCAACGTCGGTATCTTTAAACCCAAGCAAAAAGAGTGGTGTTGCAACGCTAAGGTTTTGTTCAACTTTTGCTTTACTAATCCTTTCAGGCTCGTTTTTATAAAAGCGACCAATTTCTGCCTGCTCATCTGCTTTAACATATCTATCTACAACCTCTTCCACCATTTCTGGTTCAACATCGCCACAGGTGAAAAGTATCATATTTGATGGATTATAAAAAGTATTATAGCATTTATATAATATATCCTTGTTTATTTCTGAAATTGTTTCAACAGTTCCTGCGATATCCTTGCGAACTGGGTGGTTTACATAAAGTGCCTCTAACATATTAAAAAACACTCGCCAATTTGGGTCATCATCATACATTCTAATTTCTTGACCAATTATGCCTTGTTCCTTTTGCACATTTTCATCTGTAAAATATGGCTGACCTACAAAGCCCATTAAAATTTCAAGGTTTTCGTAGAATTTATCTGTGCATGAAAACAAATATGCTGTTGTGTTAAAGCTTGTAAAAGCATTAGCAGATGCACCAGTTTTGCTATATTCATCAAATGCGTTGCCACCGCCCGGCTGTTCAAAAAGCTTATGCTCTAAAAAATGTGCAATTCCGTCTGGTACTGTTGTAATGCTCGCCTCACCCGGCACTATAAACTCGCTATCTATCGAGCCATAGTGTGTTACAAACATTGCATAGCTTTTGCTATGCTCCTTTTTTGGTAGCACATATACCGTAAGCCCACTTTTGTGCCTGCCCTTATAAAGCGTTTCGTTTAATGTTTTGTTGTAAATTTTCTCGAACACCATTACGCTTCACTTCCTTTCAGGAAATATACCGTGTCTAAAAGTATATCCTTTGCCACTTCAATTACTTGCTCTTTCGTTACTAAGCTTACAAGCTCTACAAGCTCGTCAATTCCAATTATATTTCCTGCAATTAGCTTGCTTAAATAGTAATCCTCCATCAAAACTGCGTTATCGGTAAGCGATTTAATACTATTTATCGTGCCGAGAATTGCTGTATGCATTTCCTCGTCTGTAATATCGCCATTTTTAATAGCCTCCATTTGAATTATAATTTCATCATAGGCTTTTTGGAAATTTGCAACCTCTATGCCAGAATTTATAAGCATAATTCCTTTTAGATAATCTGCATTAGACGAAACATAGTATGCAAGCGAAAGCTTTTCACGAACATTATTAAACAGCTTTGAATATGGCCCACTGCCAAGAACTGCGTTATATATAAGCAGGGCAGGGTATTTTGCGTCATTTGGTTCAACCATTGTGCGAAAGCCCATACACAGCTTTGCTTGTGCTATTTGCTCTGTTTCGGTTATATTTTTAACCTCGGCAACATTTTTTATTATTGATATTTTAGGGTATTTTGAGTTTTTAACCTCTATCCCTGCAAACATTTCTAAAAGCCTTTGCTCTACCCAAAATATATCAACCTCGCCACAGACGAATATGTCCATAGGGCTTGTCAAAAAAGTGTTCTTATAATGCTCATATAGGCTGTTTTCAGATATACCGTCAATATCTTCAATAAATCCGAACCTATCTATTCCATTTGGCTCGTCCTTGCACATTTCTTCTATGCATCGAAGTGAGGCATACTGGCGTTTGTCATTGATTTGCGATAGTATTTGAGTTTTTAAATTCTCCTTTTCTTGCTCTACATACTCCTTTGAAAAATGAGTTTGTTTAAAAATCATACTATCCGCAAGGGCTAATATGCTTTCCAAAATTTTCTCTGAATTATTTATAAATTTTTCGTTAGCAAATGATAAATTTATATTGATAATTTGCGAATCGCCTTTTTTGCGCACGCCTGTTTCAAGGGTTGCACCGTATAGCTCGTCAAGCTGTTTTGCAAGGCTTCTACTATCTGGAAATAACGTACAGCCTCTTCTCAAAACGGTTGAAAGTAGCGCATTTTTCGTCGCCTCTTCCCTCGTTAAAGGTCTGTGGATATATACTCCAAGAGTTGTAGTCTTAAACTTATTTGTGTGCAGATAATGCAAATGTATTCCACTTTTTATTTTTATAGAATTTACGCTCATATCAAGTACCATTAGCCTTTCAGGCTCACAAAATTTTATTAATGTCATACCACACACTTATCGTGAGCCAGATAAGGCGTTAAAATGGTACTTTGCACATAGGCGTTTCGAAGCAGCTTTTGCTACGAAAATTTCGCCTGTGCAATAAATTCCTGCGGAGCATGTTAGTTTGAAAGCGGTTTTCTTTCAAACTACACCTCGCAAATATTTTTATAGAACAAAAGCCCGAACATATCGGACTTTTAGATTATTCCTATTATTTTGCTGTTTTAAACATATTTATTTTTCTGCTTTTAATTTTTTTTATTTGAAAAAAATAATTCGCAATTCCTGCTGGAATTGAAAGAATAATTATTATAAATAAAAACCTAATCAAACGTTCGGAATTGGCAAAGTATTTAAAAAGCGGAATAAGGTTACCTAAATAATTCGCTATTTCTTGCAGCCCTATACACCAGAAAAACCCACCACTTGTAACAAACGCATATATAGTAGCTATTTTATATATATTTTTCGCCTTAGTTTTCCACAAGTATAATAAAAAAATACCAACTAACGCTGTTAAAATAAACATAGCCCAAAGGAATGTAGGCATTGCAAGCCCAATATCATTGCCATACTTGAACACTCTACCATTATATATAAACAAAAGCGCAATAGATGATAAAATTGCATACGTTAGCTGTAATAAAAAATCGTTTGCTATTTTTTCACTTTTGCTTACCCTTTCATTTCTGCCCTTTGCCATTTATGTAACACTCCTTTATATGTCGCCTTGCTCATACATTATTATTGGTAGTACTGCTGCGCCTGCTGTTTCAGTTCGCAAAATTCTTTTGCCAAGCGTTATAGTTTGAATATTAGAGCTTTTAGCCTTTTGTGCCTCTTTTTCATCGAACCCACCCTCTGGACCTATCAAAATCCCAATATTTGTAAATTGTCTGCCGGAAATTACATCTTTAAGTCGAGTTTCGGTTTCACATTCATACAGCATAATAGCATTTTCGCACTGAGATAATTGGTTTAAAGCCTCATCAAAGGTTACAACCTCTGTAATTTGAGGAATCACTCCTCTACCACACTGCTTCGCTGCCTCGATTGCTACCTTTTGCCAACGAAAAGATTTGTCCGACGGTTTTACAACACATCGTTTTGAATACACAGGCACTATTTTACTAACGCCAAGCTCGGTATTCTTTTGAATTATATACTCCATTTTTCCCTGCTTTGGAAGGGCTTGAAAAAGAGTAACCGAAATATTTGGCTCTGCCTCACAGCGTTTTTTAGATATAATTTTCGCTGTAACCTCTGTTTTTGTAATGCTACTAATTATTGTAGAATAATCCTCACCCTCACCGTCACAAACGGTTAGGCTGTCTCCCTCGCACATTCGCAGTACCTTTGAAATATGCAAAACATCCTCACCAATAATCTTTATTACATCATCAGATATTTGCCCTTTATCTACAAAAAACTTAGGCATACGCTAAAAACTCCAAGCTTATACTAATTTCATTTTAAATTAGTATTATTTTTATTATTTCATAATTATAGCATTATTGGTACAAAAAAACAAGTATTATATTATAATTTACAGGTCATTGCTACCCATTCACCTTGTTTAATAATATTTGTTATTTTCAGACCGTTTTCCGTTAAGGCTTTTTCAACGTCATTTGCCCTATCGTCTATTATTCCAGAGCATATAAAAACGCTACTCGGCTTTAAATATGCCTTGATGTCACTGCTTAAAATTATAATGACATCGGCTATTATATTTGCCACAACAACATCATATTTTCCTGTTATTGCATCGACAAGATAGCCCTGTTTTATCGTGTAAACAGGTTCAACAAAGCCATTTCTTGCGCCATTTTCCCTTGCTACCTTTATTGCTACTGCCTCTATATCCACACCTGTTGCAGTCTTTGCGCCAAGTAATAATCCAGTAATTGCAAGGATCCCACTTCCACAGCCAACATCTAAAATATCAGTTTCGCTCGTTACATATTTTTCTAATTCTTCCATACACATTCTTGTTGTTTCGTGCGTGCCTGTGCCAAAAGCCATTCCAGGGTCCAGCTCGACCACAACATCGTTTGTTTTTTGCGAATATTCCTCCCAAGATGGTTTGATTACTATATTTTCGCCCACCCTCATTGGTTTATAATATTTTTTCCAATTATTTGCCCAATCACTCTCGGCTACTGTAATTACCTCAACATTAGCATCTATTGGCAATAGCAATTTAACCTGTTCTAAGGCTTTATTTAAGTCGTCCTGCTCGCTTACATAGGCACTTACTATTACTATGTTTTTATCTTTATTTAAAAGCTCATCCTCGATATAGTCATAATTATTATCGCATATATCGGAATAATCCTCTATCATTAAGCCACCAGAAAAATCTATTGACGTCATTACAGCAATAACTGTTTCGGAAATTTCCCTACTTGCTGTAACTTTTATTTGATTCCAATTATCCATAATTTCTCCTACAGTCCAAGAGTTTCTTTCATTTTATCAAAAAATGATGTTTTTTGCTGTGAATTGTGGTTGCCAAGTGTTGCACCAAATTCTTTAAGTAATTGGCGTTGTTTGTCTGTTAAATTTTTAGGAATTTCCACAACAACTTTTACAAACTGGTCACCACGACCGTTGCCACGAATACGCTGAATACCCTTGCCACGAAGCCTAAAAGTTGTTCCTGTTTGCGTTCCGTCAGCTACCTTTAAATTCACCTTGCCATCAAGAGTTGGAGCTTCTATTTCTGCACCTAATGCTGCCTCGACAAAGGTTATTGGTATAGTGCAATGCACATCATAGCCAGCTCTTGTAAACAAGGCGTGTTGCCTAACTGATACGGTTATATATAAATCGCCAGATGGCCCACCCTTTTTACCGTGGTCACCCTCGCCACGAAGTGTTAAGGTTTGCCCGTGGTCAATACCTGCTGGGATTTTAACATTTATTTTACGGGTTTTTCGCACTTGACCTTTTCCACTACAATTATTACAGGTGTCTTTTATTATGCTACCCTCACCACCACAGGCAGAACAGGTAACTACATTTTGGAACACACCAAGTGGCGTGCGAGTTTGTTGACGTACTTGCCCTGCACCATTACAAGCTGAGCAGGTCTGGGATGATGTGCCTTTTTTAGCACCTGTTCCACCGCAATCATCACAATGCTCATAACGGCTTATGTTTAAGTCCTTTTCAACACCCTTTGCAGCTTCCTCAAAGGTTAGCACAATTGTTTGTTCTATATCTCTACCCTTTTGTGGGCCATTACGCCTTGAGCCTCTGCTTGCGCCACCACCACCAAAGAATGAGCCGAAAATATCACTTAAATCAATATCCATATCACCGCCAAAGCCACCGTAACCTCCACCACCATAGCCACCGCCTGCGCCACTATCGTCTGTGCCTGCGTGACCAAATTGGTCATATCGAGCCTTCTTTTCGCTATCAGATAATACAGCATAGGCTTCATTTGCCTCTTTAAAGCTTGCCTCTGCCTTTTTATTGTCTGGGTTTAGGTCTGGGTGATGCTCCTTTGCCTTTTTGCGAAATGCCTTTTTTATCTCTGCCTCGCTTGCACCCTTTTGTAGCCCTAATATTTCATAATAATCTCTTTTTTCAGCCATAAATATATCCACCTCATCATTAAATCAATAAACAAGCTCTTACGAGCTTGTTTATATATTTTACCTTTATTTCTTGTCCTCGTCAACTGTATATTCTGCATCAACTGTTGTATCGTCACCACTTTGTGGCTCTGCTTGCTCTCCCTCGCCTTGTGGTGCTTGTTGTTCATATAATTTTGCTGAAATTTCATAGAATTTCTTTGATAATTCTTCAGCAGCCGCTTTAATAGCCTCTGTATCCTCACCCTTTAATACTTCTTTAACTTTTTCAATTTCAGCCTTTACTAATTCTTTTTCTTCCTCTGAAACCTTGTCACCTATATCTGTTAATGCTTTTTCACTTTGGTAAACCAAGTGTTCTGCGTGGTTTCTTGTTTCAACCTTTTCCTTGTATGCTTTATCTTCGTCAGCAAATCTCTCTGCCTCTTGTACTGCCTTTTCGATATCTGCTTCTGAAAGGTTAGAGCTTGCAGTTATTGTAATCTTTTGTTGTGTGCCTGTTCCTAAGTCCTTTGCGGATACGTTTACTATACCATTTGCATCAATATCAAAGGTTACTTCAATTTGTGGCACACCTCTTGGTGCTGGTGGAATACCTGATAATTCAAAGCGTCCAAGTGATTTATTATGTGCTGCCATATCACGCTCACCTTGAAGTATATTTATCGTAACAGTTGTTTGACCGTCTGCCGCTGTTGAATATACTCTGCTTTTCTTTGTTGGGATTGTTGTGTTTCTTTCGATAATTTTATTACAAATTCCACCCTCTGTTTCGATACCAAGTGATAGTGGTGTTACATCTAAAAGAACTAAGCCTTTAACATCACCTGCTAAAACGCCACCTTGTATTGCTGCACCAACTGCAACACATTCGTCTGGGTTAATGCCCTTTGTTGGCTCTTTGTCGATTATGCGACGAACAGCCTCTTGAACTGCTGGTATTCTTGTAGAACCACCAACAAGTAAAACTCTATCTACTTCGTCTGCTGAAAGACCAGAATCTTTTAACGCTGTACGAACAGGCTCCATTGTTTTTTCAACAAGGTCAGCTGTTATTTCGTTGAACTTTGCACGAGTTAAAGTAATATCTAAATGCTTAGGACCAGATGCATCTGCTGTTATAAATGGTAGGTTTATGTTTGCTGTTGCAACGCCTGATAAATCTATCTTAGCTTTTTCTGCCGCTTCTATTAAGCGTTGAAGAGCCATTTTGTCGTTTCTTAAATCTACACCGTTTTCTTTTTTAAATTCTTCTGCAAGGAATTTTACAATTCTCTCGTCAAAATCGTCTCCACCTAAACGGTTGTTACCACTTGTAGCTAAAACCTCGAATACACCATCACCAATTTCAAGAATTGATACATCGAATGTTCCGCCACCAAGGTCATAAACCATTATTTTTTGGTCATGGTCTTTATCAAGCCCATAAGCAAGCGCCGCCGCTGTTGGCTCGTTAATTATACGAAGAACCTCAAGCCCCGCAATTTTACCTGCATCCTTTGTAGCTTGACGCTGTGCGTCGCTAAAATAAGCTGGTACAGTAATAACTGCCTGTGTTACTGTTTCGCCCAAATAGCTTTCAGCATCTGCTTTTAACTTTTGAAGAATCATTGCTGAAACCTCTGGTGGTGAATATTTTTTATCATCAATGGCAACCCTTTTATCAGTTCCCATATCACGTTTTATTGAGCTTATTGTTCTTTCAGGATTTGTTACACCTTGACGTTTTGCAATTTGCCCTACCAAACGCTCCCCAGTTTTTGTGAACGCTACAACTGATGAAGTTGTTCTTGCGCCCTCTGCGTTAGGGATAACTACTGGTTCTCCACCCTCCATAACAGCTACGCATGAATTTGTTGTTCCTAAATCAATTCCTATAATTTTACCCATTTTAATTTCCTCCTTTTAATTGGCTACTTTGACCATTGAATGTCTTATTACTTTTTCCTTATATTTATACCCCTTAGCAAACTCCTCGACAACTATGTTATCACCAAAGCTTTCATCATCAATATGCATAACTGCATTGTGCATTTCAGGGTCGAACTGCTCGCCTACTGCGTTAATTTGCGCAACGCCTATGTTTTTAAGCGCATCCTCAAATTGCTTTTCAATAAGCTTCACACCATCTAAAACTGTTTTGGCATCGCTTTTTACCTCTGATGATATTGCCCTTTGCAAATTATCAAAAACAGGCAATACAGCCTCTACAACATCTGCCGCAGCATCTGTGTATATTTGAATTTTTTCTTTTTGTGTACGTTTTTTGAAATTATCAAATTCTGCAAGCAGGCGCATATATTTATCATTTAATTCCTTTTCTATGTCTACCTCTTGTTGCTGTTCAGCTTCTTCTACTTCTTCGGTTTCTTCGTTTTCTAAAATTTCAAGTTCGTTTTCCGTCATAAGTTTGACCATTAGCCTTTCAGGCTCACAAAATTTTATAAAACTTTTGACCTACTCCAAACCGTGAGCCAGATAAGGCGTATAAATGGTCATATGCACATCTGCGCTTCGCCTATATAGGCGAAAATATCGCAGGTGCAATAAATTCAAGGGTGAAGTCTGAAAGGAACTTTCAGACTGTATCCTCCATAATGTTTTTTTGCACTAATTTATTTAACTGCTGCGTGAAAAATTCAAGATTAGACGCAGCACGAGAATAGTCCATTCGAGTAGGACCAATTAGCCCTATTGTACCAACCACATTATCACCAATTGTATATGATGTCAGCACCACCGAGCAATCTTGAAGCTCTAACGCCTCGTTTTCGTTACCAATGATTATTTTAACCTTTTGCCCCTCACAAAGTGCCACCGTTCTGTTCAAATTTGCTTTATTATCTAAAAATTCAAGCAACTGCTTTGCACGGTTAACATTGCTATATTCGGGGAAATTAAGTAGGTTTGTTGCACCACCTAAGAAAACCTCAGAATTCTCAGTAGAATTCATACATTCATTTGCAAATTTTAATATTTGCATTAATATGCTTTGATGATTTATCATTTCATTTTGCAATTCAACTATTAAATCAATATCAATTTTATTTTGTGGTATTCCTGCAAGCTTTTCATTTAATATATTAGAAATTTCGTTTGCCGTATAAGAATCAGTCGGAACATCAAAGCTTATTCTTTTGTTTTTGACAATGTTTATATCCGTCATAAGCATTAACATACCGCTATTATCATCAATTGTAACAAGGTGAAAATGCTTTACATAGCCACGTTTAACCTCCTCAGTTGCACCAATTATAGTATAATTCGTTAGCCGAGAATATATGTTTGACATTTCTTTTACCATTGAATCCATCTCGGCAACTTTAAGCTGCATTAATGTGTTCATTTTGCTTATTTCGTTTGCAGTTAGCTCATACCTTTTCATAAGCCTATCAACATACATTCTATAACCAAGGTGTGATGGTATGCGCCCTGCCGAGGTGTGTGGTTGTTCTAAAAGTCCCATATCTTCAAGGTCTGCCATTTCGTTTCTTATTGTTGCAGGGCTAAGGTCAAGGTTGTGGTTTTTTGATATAGTTCGAGAGCCAACAGGTTCTGCTGTTTCTATATAGCTTTCGATTACTGCGCCGAGTATTTGCTTTTTCCTCTCATCAAGCTCCACTATTATCACCTCCATTGTTAGCACTCTACCTTGTTGAGTGCTAAACCCTTAACATAAAAATAACACTATTTGGTCGATATGTCAATAGTTTTTTATAAAAAAGTTATTTAAATAATGTCAAACCCCTACCCCCAATCTTGGGGGATTAAGGTAAACTTTTTTGAAACACACGTAAATTACTTACGTAATTTCATATGTTATAAAAATTCTGCCATAATTTTATTCGACACATTCAAACCATCTATTGTTAGATAGCACCTATCATCAATTTTCATAAGGTTAATGTTAACATATTTACTGATTATATCTGCATATTTTTCAGCAAAATCAATGCCAAATAGGCTGTGAAACTCTTTTAGGCTAATGCCATTTGTCATTCTAAGCCCTAAAAAAATATATTCGCTTATTATTTCCTCTTTTGTTAGGCTTGTTTTAGTTACGCAGTTACTTTTAATATATTTCTCAACATTTGCCTCATTTTCAAGCCTTACATTATTATAAAGCGAGTGTGCCCCTGCACCAAAGCCGATATATTCTCCTCTGCGCCAATATTTTATGTTATGCTTGCATTCCTTATTTTCTTTTGCAAAATTCGATATTTCGTAGTGACTATATCCATTTTCGGCAAGAAATTTGATGGTATAATCATAAATTTCCCTGTCAACCTCCTCGGTTGGAAGGCTAAACTCCATATCATAAAAAGGAGTGTTTTCCTCTATTATTAGTGAATAGCAGGAAATATGCTGTGGAGATAAATTTATAACCTTTTTTAATGTATGCGACCATTTTTCGAGTGTTTGGTTCGGGAGGGCGAACATTAAATCTACATTTATATTATCAAAGCCACATTCCACAGCCAAATTATATGATTTTTCAAATTCACTATATGTGTGTATTCTGCCTATGGTTAATAATTCATCATCATTTGCCGATTGCAAGCCAAAGCTAATACGGTTTACGCCTGCTTTTTTAAGAATAGCAAAACCGTTTTCATCAAGCGTTGCAGGGTTAACCTCTACTGTAAATTCTGCATTTTGCAGGTTGAATTTATTCTTTACTGTATTTATTATATCGATTAGCATAGATATATCAAGAGATGTTGGCGTGCCACCACCTATAAAAACGCTGTCTACAACACCATTATAGTTACTATCGTTTATTTCTTTAATTAGCGCATTTGTGTATGGCTGTTTTAATTCGTTTAAATTATCAAACGAATTAAAATCACAATAATTACACTTTTTAACGCAAAATGGTATGTGAATATATAATCCTATAAACCCTAATTTCATTAGTCTAATTTAAGAACAGACATAAATGCCTCTTGTGGAACTTCAACCGAGCCTACTTGGCGCATACGTTTTTTACCCTCTTTTTGCTTTTCAAGTAGCTTTCTTTTTCTTGAAATGTCACCACCATAGCATTTTGCAAGAACGTCTTTTCGCATTGCTTTTATGGTTTCACGAGCAATAATTTTATTTCCAACTGCCGCTTGAATTGGTATTTCAAACATCTGCCTTGGAATTGCCGCCTTTAATTTTTCTGTTATCTTGCGCCCTCTGTCATACGCTCTATCTGAATGAACTATAAGGCTTAGCGCATCAACAACCTCGCCATTTAGCAAAATATCAAGCTTTGAAAGAACAGATTTTTGATAGCCAATTAGTTCATAATCAAACGAGGCATATCCCCTTGTGCGTGATTTTAGCGCATCAAAAAAGTCATATATAATTTCATTTAGTGGAAGCTCATAATGAAGCGACACCCTTGTTTCGTCAAGATATTTCATATCCTTAAACATTCCACGGCGTTCTTGGCACAACTCCATAATATTGCCCACAAAATCCGTTGGCACCATTATATTTGCGCTAACCATAGGCTCCTCCATATATAAAACCTCCACAGCTGGTGGTAGGTTTGTTGGGTTGTCTATTTCTAAAACATCACCATTTGTTTTTGTTATTTTATACACAACGCTTGGCGCAGTTGTTACAAGGTCAAGGTTATATTCACGCTCTAACCTTTCCTGTATAATTTCCATATGAAGTAAGCCTAAAAACCCACAACGAAAACCAAAACCAAGTGCTAACGAGGTTTCAGGCTCGAAGCTAAGTGAAGCATCATTTAATTGCAATTTACCAAGTGCCTCACGCAGGTCATCATACCTTGCACCATCTGCTGGATATATACCACAAAACACCATAGGGTTAACCTTGCGATAGCCAGGAAGTGCAGTTTTGGCAGGGTTTTCAACCGTAGTTACAGTATCACCAACGTGGGTATCTGACACATTTTTAATGCTTGCTGCTATAAAACCAACCTCGCCTGTTTTAAGCTCATTTGAAATTATCATTCCGCTTGGTCTTAAATGCCCTACCTCTACCACATCAAATTCCTTGTCATTTGCCATTAGTTTGATTTTTGTTCCTGCTTTGATTGAGCCATTAAAAACTCTGCAATATACAATTACACCCTTGTAGGTATCGTAATATGAATCAAAAATTAATGCTTGAAGTGGCGCATCCTCGTCACCCTTTGGCGAAGGAATTTTCGCAACCACTTGCTCTAAAACCTCTTCAATGCCTATACCCATTTTTGCTGAAATTAGTGGCGCTTCATCAGCAGGAATGCCGATTACATCTTCAATTTCCTTTTTTACATGGTCTGGCTGTGCGCTTGGCAGGTCAATTTTATTTATTACCGGCACAAGTTCTAAGTTGTGTTCAAGCGCAAGGTATGTGTTTGCTAAGGTTTGCGCCTCTATACCTTGTGCAGCATCTACAACCAATATTGCACCCTCACACGCCGCAAGGCTTCGTGAAACCTCATAGTTAAAATCAACGTGCCCAGGTGTATCAATTAGGTTCAAAATATATTCTTCGCCATCTTTCGCCTTATAGACAACACGAATAGCCCGAGCCTTTATGGTTATTCCACGCTCACGCTCGAGCTCCATATTATCGAGTATCTGCTCCTCCATTTCACGTGCAGAAATAACCCCAGTGAACTCTAATAACCTGTCTGCAAGGGTGCTTTTTCCGTGGTCTATATGCGCTATTATACAAAAATTCCTTATATTATCTTGATAATGTGACATTTTTTACCTCCAAAGTCTTTCTCAATGTACTATTATAACACAAGTATAATGTAAAATTCAAATATTTTCTTGACGAAAATGTATTTTTTTATTATACTGTAAAGAATAATGGAAAGCAATAAGGAGGCGACTTACAAATGATAGTTATTTTAAAGCCTAATATTAATAGCGAGCAAGCCGAGCAGGTTTTCTCTTTATTAAACGAATATGATGTTCAACTTAATATATCAAAGGGCGCAGAATGTACACTAATTGGCTTAGTTGGTGATACATCAGCAGTTGACCAAGAAAAGATAATGGCTAACCCTTTTGTTGATAAGGTTATGAAGGTTAGTGAGCCATATAAAAAGACTAACAGAAAATTCCACCCTGAAAACACAATCATTGATGTTTGTGGGCAAAAAATTGGTGGTGAAAAGCTTGCTATAATTGCTGGCCCTTGCTCTGTTGAAACGGAAGAACAAATTACACAGATTGCAAAAGATGTTAAGGCGAGTGGTGCAGGGTTTTTGCGTGGTGGCGCATTTAAGCCACGCACTTCTCCGTATGCGTTCCAAGGTCTTGAAGCTGATGGTTTGGACTTATTAAAAATTGCTAAGGCACAAACTGGGCTTCCTATTGTTTCTGAAATTATGTCACCAAAAATGTTGGAGCGCTTTGCAGAAGATGTTGATGTTATACAAATTGGTGCAAGAAATATGCAAAATTTTGACCTTTTAAAAGAGGTAGGCAGAATTAAAACACCTATTCTTTTAAAAAGAGGGCTTGCTAATACTATTGAGGAATGGCTTATGTCTGCTGAATATATTATGGCAGGCGGTAACCCAAATGTTATTTTTTGCGAGCGTGGAATTCGCACCTTTGAAACATACACAAGAAATACTTTAGACCTTAGTGCAATTCCTGCTATAAAAAAGCTTTCGCATTTGCCAATTATTGTTGACCCTTCTCATGCAACAGGTATGAGCTGGATGGTTGAGCCTCTTTCAAAGGCGGCAATAGTTGCTGGTGCTGATGGTGTTATAATCGAGGTGCATAACAACCCTGCTTGCGCTTTATGTGATGGTCCACAATCACTAACGCCAATTGCGTTTGATAGCCTTATGCAACAATTAGCTAAATATGCCAAATTAGAGGGCAGAACTATATGAACAGCTTAACTGTTACCGTCGTAGGTCTTGGACTTATTGGCGGTTCTGTTGCACGTGCGCTTAAATCAAGCGTTAAGGCAATTTATGGGGTTGATTATTTTGAAAGTGTTTTAAAATCTGCAAAAGAACAAAATGTTATTGATGAGGGATATACAAATGCAATTATTCCACTTGAAAAAAGCGATGTTGTAATTTTGTGCCTATACCCTGATGCATCGCTTAATTTTGTTAGGGATAATATAAATAATTTTAAGGATAATTGCATTTTAACAGACGTTGTGGGTGTAAAAAGCCCTTTGATGAAATTATACAATAATGCTAAGCCGAATTTTTTGTATATTGGTGGTCACCCTATGGCTGGACGTGAGGTTTCGGGCTTTATTAATTCAACCGATACTATGTTTCGTGGTGCAAATTTCATTGTTACTCCTCCACTGAGCGCAACCGAGGAACAAATTAAAGTTGTGGAAAGCCTTGCAATTGCAATAGGCTGTGCAACAATTACACGAACTACCCCTGAAAACCACGATAAAATTATTGCATACACAAGCCAGCTGCCACACGTTATTGCAACAGCAATGTGTGACACACCTCTACTTGTAAAGCATAAGAATTTTACAGGTGGAAGCTTTGAGGACGTAACAAGGGTTGCAAAAATAAATGAGCTGTTATGGACAGAGCTTTTTTTAAACAATAGTGAATATTTAATTGAGGAAATAGATAGGTTTACAAATTCTTTAAACGATATTAAAACTGCTATAAAATGTGGCGACAACTCCAAGCTTATGGAAATTATGCGTAGGGTTCGCCTTGACAAGGAGCTAATAGATAATGCGTAAAATTCACGTTAATTTGTGTGAAAATAGCTATGATATTTTAATTGATAGTGGCATATTAAAGCATGCCCATGAATACATAAACTACAAAAAGGTTGCCATAATTACAGATGAAAATGTGGATAAATATTATGGTGATACCCTTTTAAATCAATTTTCTGGTGAGGTTAAAAAATTAGTCCTCCCAGCAGGAGAGTCTACAAAGTCGATTGCAATGCTACAAAAAGTATATGATTTTTTGCTCGACTTTAAAATTTCACGAAAAGATGTTATAATAGCATTAGGTGGTGGAGTGGTAGGTGATTTAACAGGCTTTGCCGCATCTACCCTGCTTCGTGGTGTGCCTTTTATTCAAATTCCAACCTCCTTGCTTGCACAGGTGGATAGCTCGGTTGGTGGCAAGGTTGCTGTAAATGTTCCACAGGGTAAAAACCTTATTGGAAGCTTTTATCAACCGAAAATTGTTTTAATTGATACTGATTGCCTAAAAACGCTACCTGAAAGGGTTATTGCAGACGGTATGGCAGAGGTTATTAAATATGGTTGCATTCGTGATAAATCACTTTTCGACCTACTTTCAAACGAAAATCCTTTTGAAAAAATAGATGAAATAATTGAAACCTGTTGCAACATTAAGCGAATTGTGGTTGAGGCTGACGAATTTGACACAGGCGAGCGAATGATACTAAACTTTGGGCATACGCTTGGCCATGCAGTTGAAAATTATTATAAATACTCTAAATATACCCATGGTGAGGGCGTTGCAATTGGAATGTATAATGCTGCCCTTGCAGGCGAAAAAATGGAGATTACTCCTTTTGGCACAGCTGAAAAAATCAAAAATATTCTTGTTAAATATAATCTTCCATATCAGCTTGATATTGATAAGGCTTGCCTTACGGATGCAATGTCGCTTGACAAAAAGTCTGAAAATAGCGATATTAACCTTATTTTGCTTGATAAAGTTGGAAATGCAATAATAAAGAAATTACCGAAATCAGATGTACTAAATTATTTTTAAGTTGGTGAATTATGAAAAGTGTTACACTTACTCCATCAAAATTAAACGGGAGCGTTGTTATCCCTCCATCAAAATCACTTTGCCACAGGGCTATTATTTGTGCTTCTCTTGCAAGTGGCATTTCTGAAATCCATAATATTGGGCAATCACTTGACATAGATGCAACTATCGACGCTATGACAGCGCTTGGTGCAAACATTTCAAGGGACGGCGACCGTCTTATTATCGACGGAACGCACACATTGAAAAAGGCTACGCCATTAACAATAGACTGCTTTGAAAGTGGCTCTACATTAAGGTTTTTAATTCCTATTGCACTACATTCTAAGGCACCTATTACATTTACTGGTTTTGGGCGTTTGCCTACTCGTCCACTAAATGCATATTACACATTATTTAAGCAAAAAGAAATTGAATATACTAATGATAATGGTGCATTGCCACTTACTATAAACGCAGGGGACATTAGCGGTGTTCTTGAAATCGAGGGGGATATTAGCAGTCAATTTATTAGTGGTCTGCTGTTTTCGCTTCCTCTTTATCCGTTTGATAGTGAAATTAGAATTACTACGCCACTTGAATCCAAAGGCTATGTTGATTTGACGATTGACATTATGGAGAAATTTGGAGTTACTGTCCATAATAATAATTATCATACATTTAGAATACACGGTGGGCAAAGCTATAAGCCTACAAATTATACTGTTGAGGCTGATTTTTCACAGGCTGCATTTTTTCTTGCGGCAGGGGTACTTGGTAGCTTTGTTGTGTGCAAAGGGCTTAGCCTTGAAAGCAAGCAGGGCGACAGAGAAATAATAAAAATAATTGAGCGAATGGGTGGAAATATAGTTTGCGAAAATGACGGAATTGCGGCACTTCCGTCAACACTTCACGGCTGTGAGATTGATGCCTCGCAAATACCAGACCTTGTTCCAATTCTAACAGTTCTTGCCTCCCTTGCAGAGGGTGAAACCTTAATTACAGGCGCAAGCAGGCTTCGTATAAAAGAGAGTGACAGGCTAACTGCTATTACCGAACAGCTAAACTCGCTTGGCGCAACTGTGTTAGAGAAAAATGATGGCTTAATTATAGAGGGTGCAGGCAGTTTAAAGGGTGGCACAACAAATAGCTGTAACGACCATAGAATTGCTATGTCAGTTGCTATTGCCACAACCTGTTGCATTGATATTGTTGTTTTAGAGGATAGTGACTGCGTTAAAAAATCATACCCTCACTTTTGGAGTGATTTTGCAAGCTTAGGAGGAATTGTTGATGAGTGGAATGTGGGGAAATAATTTTAAAATTTCAATATTTGGTGAATCCCACGGAGAGGGCATTGGTGCTACTATTTGTGGTGTTCCATTTGGGCTTGAAATTGATAATGATTACATAGCAAAAGAGCTTTTGCGTAGGGCAGGGGGGCACGATACCCTTTCAACTCCACGCCTTGAAGCTGATGAATTTAAAATTTTAAGTGGCGTTTTCGAGGGCAAAGCTACCGGCTCGCCTATTTGCATATTCATTCCAAACACGAACACTATTTCAAAGGATTATGACAAAATAAAAAATTATATGCGTCCTTCTCATGCCGATTATACTGGCTTTGTTAAGTATGGTGGCAACAACGATTACCGTGGTGGTGGGCATTTTTCAGGCAGGATTACTACGGCATTAGTTGCCTGTGGCGCAATTGCTAAGATGTATTTAAAGTCAAAGGGAATTACTGTTGGTGGGCATATTTTAAGCATCGGTGAAATTAGCGAGGAAAAGTTTGATACTATTAACGAGTATCTTTTAACAACACTTGCAAGCAAGAAATTTGCAGTAATTGATGATATAATTGGCATAAAAATGAAAGAGGAAATACAAAAAGCAAATATGGAAAAGGACTCTATCGGTGGCGTTGTTGAGGCAGCTGTTATTGGCTTGCCTGTTGGCGTTGGTGAGCCATTTTTCGACAGTGTTGAAAGTGTACTCTCTCACCTTTTGTTTTCCGTTCCTGCTGTTAAAGGGGTGGAATTTGGAACTGGCTTTGATATTTCAAAAATGCGTGGAAGCGTTGCAAATGACAGTATGTATGTCGAAAACGGCAAAATATATACAAAAACGAACAACAATGGTGGCATAAATGGTGGCATAACAAATGGTATGCCCGTAATTGTGCGCACAGCCTTTAAACCAACTCCGTCAATATCAAAGGAGCAACAAACTGTTGATGTTTCAACTATGGAAAACGTTAACTATTCCATACATGGCAGGCACGACCCTTGCATTGTGCAACGTGCTGTTGTTGTGGTTGAATCCGCTATTGCTATTGGTATTGCAGAGCTTTTGATGGAGGGATAATCTTGAATTTAGATGAACTAAGGGCAGAAATTGATAGTGTTGACAAGCAATTAGTAGACCTTTTTGAAGCACGTATGCAAATTGCAAAGTCAATCTGTGAATATAAAAAAGAAAATAATTTGCCTATATATAATGGCACTCGTGAGGACAAGCTCTTACTTGAAAGGACTAACCTTTTGGGAGATAACGACCTTGCCTCTTTTGCCGAGCGTTTTTTTAGTGGCTTAATGGAAATTAGCCGAGATTATCAAACCAACCTATCACTAAGCAAAAATATTGTGTTAATTGGAGTTATGGGCTGTGGCAAAACAAAAAAAGGCACCCTGCTTGCAAAGCGCCTTAATATTCCTTTTGTTGATGTTGACCACGAGGTTGAGCAGTCTCAAAAAATGACTATTCCTGAAATTTTCGCAAAGCATGGCGAGGTTGAATTTCGTAGGCTTGAAAGCGAAAAAATTAAAGAGCTATCAAGGAACACACGTTGTATTATTTCAACAGGTGGTGGTGTTGTTTTAAACCCTAATAATATGAAGGTGCTTAAAGAAAATGGAATTGTTATATTTTTAAACCGTGACATTGACGCTATTGCAGGAGATATTGACACAACTACACGACCACTTCTTGCAAACGGTTCTGACGCTTTATATAAAATTTATAAAGAACGCCTTGCGCTGTATCAAAAATGGTGCGACGTTGAAATTTCCGGCAACACTTCTATTGCAGAGGCAGTTGAAAATATACTTTGTGCGCTTCAAAAGTCGCCTTTATAATATTTGTGGCAGTGTTTACTAATAGTGGCCTGCCTGCCATTGTGCCTATTGCACAATCGGACACTATAAATCCAATAAGCACAGTATAAACAAAAAGTACTAATATTAAAATAACATATTTATTCATCTTTTGAAATCATCCTATTTTATATCCTTTAAAAATGCTCCTAATGCTTTTGCGGCATAAGTTCCACCATTTACTGCCTCTTCTAATGTGTTTCCATTGCTTCCTACTTCAAGTATTAAAGATGCTGTTGTTGTGTGCATATTATACCTTTCTTTGCATAAATTAATTGGTCGTGCTAAAGTCGGGTACATTTTGCTAAAACGTGATTGCAGCTTAATTGCGAATTTTAAGTTTTCCCTCCATTTAGGGTTGGAAAGCCCGCCTTGGTCGGTGCCAGTTACCGTCATAATTTGCGCTGTCTTTTTACCTTCTATCGTTGTGCACAGCTTTAATTTTGTTTTTTCCGCTGTAATCATTGCATCTCTATGAACATCTATTACAACCTTTATTGATGGATATTTTTCCAAGTATTGTTGCAATGTTGCGAGGGAGCTTTTATACGACCCATTATAGGACGGATAATCGTGTACTGTTGTATCGTGAATCACATCAATGCCCATACCTTTTAGCGTATTTGTCATAGCATCGCCGACTCTTACCACATTAAAACGCATATCCTGAGTCCTGTCTGGGTCTGTTGGCAAATAGTAATTTTTGTCCGACGGTGCATAGGATTCCGAGGTGTGAGTGTGAATGATTAAAACCTGTGGACCTTTTTGCTTAAAATTAAAGCCCAATTTTTCGTTTAATAGCTTTTCTGGGTCTATTTCGTATGTGGTATTATTTTTAATATAAATATTTCCTATCGAGGATAACCCTTTAATGTCTTGTGTGGTAATCTTTATTTCTTCTATTTTTTTTGGCTCTAATTGCATAGATGAAGATTGGGGCAATGAAGTTGGTTCAGTTTCTTCCACTTCCTCCTTGACCGTTTCTGTCGGCTTTGCAGAGGCAATTATCGCCATCTGACTTTTTATTATTGTTAGAGGGTTATTTATGTCGAATCCTAAAATTATCTTTTGTAGAGGCAGGTTTAATTGATTTTTTGGCGCTGCCATTGGTACTGTTTCACCAAAAGCTACCATTAGTAAATTAGTATCTACCCTTTCGGCTGCATACGAAAATATACCTTGTCCAAAAATCATAGCTGAAAATATAAATATAGGCACAAATGACCAATATATAATTTTAAAAAAACGTCGTCCATCTAAAACCCTAAACCGATATTTGTGCATAGCCATTCCCCCCTAATTGATTATATTCAATTAGCAAATGGTATATGACCTAAGGAAATGCTGATTTAATGAAGCATTTCCCTAATGATATTTATTTAGGTCGCTAAGCGTTATTCCTTTGTGAAGCGCAATATTTATGCTATTTGCAATTATTTCGGATATATCCTCAATTATTTCATCAACCTCCTTTGGCGTCACAACTAAATTTTCAAACGAAGGGTTAAGCACCTCTTGAATTAGTGCATATTTATCATCACGGTCTATGTTTTTCAAAATTTGATAAAAGCTACTATCTGTGCCTGTTTGCTCCATTAGCTTATCGATAACAAGGTCTATTGTATCATTTGCCATTGTGGCAGCATCTACAACTGTTGGCACGCCTATTGCTATAACTGGCACACCTAAAGTTTCGTACGACAGCCCTCGCCTCGCATTTCCTACTCCTGCACCTGGGGTTATTCCTGTATCTGCTATTTGAATGGTAGTGCTTACCCTTTCTAATTTTCGTGAAGCAAGTGAATCTATCGCTATTACTAATTTAGGCTTTACCTTTTCAACGACTCCTCTTATTATTTCACTTGTTTCTATGCCTGTTAGCCCAAGCACGCCTGGGGATAGGGCGCAAACTGGGCGCACCCCCTGTTCTATTTCCTCTGGCATTAGCTCGAACATATGGCGAGTTACAAGCAATGATGACACAACCTTTGGCCCT
Organism: uncultured Clostridiaceae bacterium; assembly: GCA_964455565.1. Lineage (GTDB taxonomy): Bacteria > Bacillota > Clostridia > Monoglobales > Firm-18 > CAYVWT01. The sequence continues at coordinate 48,220 of CAYVWT010000003.1, forward strand.
AAAGAATCTGCTGTTATTTGCCAATTACCAAGCCCTACTACTAAAATCGAGGCATCCTCCTCTAATTTTATAAGCCTTTTAATTTCATCTGCAAGGACTGCTATTGTGTGCTCAAATGTCGCTTGCTCTTTGTGAATTAGTGATGGTATTTCAAGCGTTACATAGCTACCCCTCGGCTTACCTAATGCGCCCTCTCCACGCTCGTCATTTATATGGACTCTTGTTATTGTTATGTTTTCCAGCTTTTCTGTATCTACAACAACACCCGGAACATCAGTTCTGCTTTCGCTCTGCCTGTAAATTTCATGGGCTTCTAACGCTAAATCTGTTCTTTTTTCAAACATTTTTTCACCTCATTTAAATAATCCTATTATTAATCTTTACCTTTAAATAAAATTTATGCAAAAAAAGTGTTGCAATTTGGTTAAAAACGTGTTACAATAGCTTTTGTCCATAAATACGCAGGAGGTGAAAGATTTGCCAAATATTAAATCCGCTAAAAAAAGAGTTAAGGTTATTCAAACCAAGACGTTACGCAACCAAATGATTAAGTCACAGCTAAAAACTTATATAAAGAAATTCGAGCTACTTGCTGAGCAAGGAAATAAAGCAGAAGTTGAAGTTGCTTACAGATTAGCTGTTAAGAAGCTTGACCAAGCAATTGCAAAAGGCACAATGCACAAAAATACTGGTTCAAGGAAAAAATCTCAACTTACTTTAAAATTCAACAAAATTGCATAACTAAAAACAAAAATCACAGCAAGCTAATAATTAATTCTTGACCACAAGACTAAAAAATATAGTACCCCTTTTCATAAATACGAAAAGGGGTACTATATTTCTTCAAAATCTAAAATTTTCAATCTTCCTTCCTTTTGAGATTTAAAATCTACGGGCTACATTGATATTTTCCACCAAAACTAATCACCTTGTTTACAAGCTTGAATTAAGCAACTTAATATCCATTCAATAAAGTTTCTCGAATATATCGAGATCGGCGTTAATAACGTCATAACTAATGGATCTACTAATCAAACCTTATATACGGCTATCCATATGGAAAACATCTTGCACAAAAGGTTACTTTTGCAATGGTCTCGTCCCCTTTTCCTTTCGATTTTTCATCCTGTAAAATGTTCAACTGTTGAACCTCTTTACACCTTTATTATAGGCTTAATCTTGCAGAAACACAAACCCAATTGAAGGCAGAATTTGTCAAGTGTACCCTAAAATGAATGGCAAAGTTAAAATGTCGAACGAATTCTATTGTTATCTACGTTATACGCCTTTTTTCTAATGTATTTGTAATACTCCGAAATGTATTTAAGCCAAAATCGTGAAATATATATACATTTTAGGTTGCTTAGTGATATAATATAAATTAGAAATTTTCACAAGTGAAAGGGGAACTACTAATGGACAAAAATATTGAAATGATGAAAAAAATTATTGAGGCAAAAAAGAACACTTCTACAAAAGTTCCAAGCAATAAAAACGATAAAAGAACTGTTGGCACAACTGCAAGAGGAAAAAATTCAAAGAAAACTGGCGGACTATTTGACAGATAGTCCGCTATTTTTCAAATAAAAAGGTGAGCAATAGTTGTAAACAAAAAGCATATAATTATTCCTGTTATAGTAGGAACTAAAAATGATATAGCTGTCCATTTAATGCTTTGCGTTTCTTTTTTAATAGTCAAACAGGTGGTAGAGCAAGGAAAGTGCATTAGTGAAAATAGCATAGTGCTTATTGCTGTAATCCAAGTCCACCCGTTACTCACAAGCAATAGTCGCAGTTCAAAAAGGCTGTCAAGCTTAATAATACTGCCAGTAGCCATATATGACATAATAATAATAGGAATTACAATTTCATTTGCAGGAAACCCTAAAATAAATGCCAAAAGTATAACTCCGTCCATTCCAAGTGCCTGTGCAAATGGGTCTAAAAAATTTGATGTATGTGCAAGCAATGTGAAATCCCCTATGCTAATATTAGCTAAAATCCATATCACAAGCCCAGCAGGGGCAGATACAGCTATCGCCCTCCCCAGAACGAAAAGTGTCCTATCAAAAATGGAGCGAACAATTATTTCACAAATTTTTGGTTTTCTATATGGAGGAAGCTCTAATGTAAAAGCCGATGCTTCTCCCTTTAAAATCGTCTTTGATAAAAGTGCTGAAATTACAAATGTCATAAAGACTCCAAATAATATTACAGCAGTCAAAAGCATTGTTGAAACTAATGATTGTACTAACCCACCAGTTGTGCCAACAAAAAACATTGTTATAATAGCAATCAAGGTTGGAAACCTTCCATTGCAGGGGACAAAATTATTTGTTATCATAGCAATTAAGCGCTCTCGTGGGGAATCAATAATTCTACACCCCACTATTCCTGCTGCATTACAGCCAAAACCCATGCACATTGTTAGAGCTTGCTTACCACAAGCAGAGCATTTTTTAAAGGTTTTATCCAAATTAAACGCAACTCTTGGTAAATAGCCCAAATCCTCCAAAAGTGTAAAAAGCGGAAAGAAAATTGCCATAGGTGGAAGCATCACCGAAACAACCCACGCTAAAACTCGATAAGCGCCAAATATCAGCATTTCATATATAAATTTGGGAACATTTGCCCAAACGCAAAGCTCCACAAGTCTATCCTCTAACCAAAATAAACCGTCTGAAAGTAGCGCTGATGGGTAATTTGCCCCTACAATTGTAAGCCAAAAAACAATCCCCAAAAGTGCTATCATTATGGGAAATCCCGTCCATTTATTTGTAAGTATTTTATCTATTTTTCTATCATTAGAGTTATACCCTTTCTTATCAAATTTTACAATATCCAAGCATATATCCTCTGCTGTTAATACTATACACGATACAATCTTATCCTTAAGGCTCTCGTCGGTTATATTGCTTTGCGAAATAACCTCCCTTGCCTTTTTCAGGCTTTTT
>CAYVWT010000004.1:0-39730 GCA_964455565.1 uncultured Clostridiaceae bacterium
CCTCGACCTCCAGCGTGACAGGCTGGCATTCTAACCAACTGAACTACCGGGCCATTCCAATTTGGCTACGAATTAAGCAAAACAATAATTCGTGAGCGCTTTAATAGTATAATAGATTTTCACTCAATTGTCAACACTTTTTTGAATATTTTTTTATAAATATTAATTCATGTTAAAAATGCTCTAATTATAATCATTTAGAGCATTTTTTTAATAGGCTTTCAATATCATTTGCCGAAAAAACATATTTTTTATCGCAAAAGCTACAATCAACCGTTATTTCTTGTTGCTCGTCAATTAGAGATTGCAAATCCCCTGCGCCAATTGAGATAAGTGCACCCTCAACACGAGTAGTGCTGCAATTACATTTATATGTGGGTGTACGCTCGTCTAATATGTTATATTCAAGCTCGCCCATTATTTTCGCAATAATTCCTTCTGCATCAATTCCAGAGTGGATCATTTCGCTAACTGATGGAATAGTTTTAAGGTGAGCCTCTATTGTGCCGATAATTTTTTCATCATCAAGCCCTGAGCCTGGCATTAACTGAATTATAAAGCCACCAGCTGCCTTTGCAGAAAGGTCGACATCAACAAGCACTCCAAGCGCCATTGCAGTGGGTATTTGTTCACTAATTGCATAATAATAGGTTAAATCCTCTGCTATTTCGCCCGTTACAAGCTCTACCTGACCTGTGTATGGCTGACTACTAACACCAGAATCACGCACTACGTTTAAAAAGCCATTTTTGCCAACACCTGCGCCAACGTCAAGCTTTCCGTTTTGTTTAAGAGGAAGGTCAACATCAGGATTAGCAACATACCCTCGAACCTCACTTTTCGCAGTTGTAACAGCTAAAATTGTGCCAAGAGGACCATCGCCCTTGAATTGAAGAGTAATGCTCCCTGTATCATTTTTTAGCATAGCACCCATCATTGCGGCTGCGGTTAGTGTTCTGCCAAGTGCCGCTGTTGCAACTGGATATGTGTTGTGTAACCTTTGCGCCTCAGAAACAAGGCTTGTTGTAACTGCTGCATACACTCTAAGCGCACCATCATTTGTTAGTGCAATTGAAATTTTATCATTCATATAATCACCTGTATACCTATATTTTTTGCTGAGAAATTACTTTTAAAATTGCTATATGCTAAAAGAAATCTAAGTAATTTCCCCACGCAAGCAATCTTCGCCCCATCGAGAGGCTTGATTGAGAGCAAGTTGCGTTGCAACTTTTCCAAAGAACGAACCCCTCTGCAATAGCAAAGGGGTTCGTGGTAGTTTCAATTTTTACATTATCGAGCAACTTATATGTTAAAGCCCGCTATAACGCTGTAAATTAAACTCTTGCTACGTTTGCAGCTTGTGGGCCTTTAGCGCCTTCAATAACTTCGAATGCAACTTCCATGCCTTCTTCTAATGATTTGTAGCCATCCATGTTGATTGCTGAAAAATGAACGAATACGTCTGTACCCTCATCACTTTCGATAAAACCATAGCCCTTTTCAGCATTAAACCATTTTACTTTACCTTTTTGCATTTAAAAATTCCTCCTAATACTAATTACATAACCTTAATTTTTGGTTACTTGACAAGTATAGCATACGTAACAAATTATGTCAACAAAATTATTTCGCCACAAAGAACAATCTTTCGCTAAATTCAGCAGGTTTTTCAAAAGACAAGCTGTCGAACAAACCTATTGTTTTTAGCCCTGCTTTTTCAAGGTATCTCTTAATGTCACTCGTCTTGTAAGCACGTTGCGATTGAACTTCATCTATACGCTCATATTTTGCCCCATTTTTTATAAAAAATGTTAGGAAAAATTTACATATTTTAGTCCTTAAATTATACTCATTTTCCCAAGTGTAGAAAACGTCGCCCAAATCGTTTATAAAGCTATTATTTCCAAGAATATTGGTTAATTTATGCTCGCTACTAATGTCAAAAATGAATATTCCGTTTGGGTTTAAATAGTATTTTGCAAGCTCGAACATTTTTTGAAGCTTTGCAGGGGAGGTTATATAGTTAACAGCATCTAATGTGCAGATAATCGCATCAACCGAGCCATAAAGCTCGAAAGCTGTCATATCCTGTTGAATAAAACGTATATCCAAATTTTCTTCCGTTGCTTTTTCCATAGCAATGCTTAGCATATCCTCGGATAAATCAATGCCAATCATATCATAGCCACGCTTTGCAAGGCGAGTGGTTATACTGCCAGTTCCACAGGCTAAATCAAGAACTAATTTTGGGCTTGCATTATATCTTTTAAAAATATCCACAATATAATCTGTCCATTTATCATAATCCTCTTCAATTAAACTATCGTAAATATAAGCAAAATCGTTGTAGCTACTCATTTGGCACTCTCCAAACGCTCTAAAACCAATTTATAACCGTCCGAGCCATAGTTAAGGCTACGAGCAACTCTGCTAACTGTTGCAGAGCTTGCACCTGTTTTGGCTACAATTTCGTTGTAAATAATTTGGTGTTTTAACATCTCGGCAACCTCAAGGCGCTGTGACATTGCTTGAATCTCTGCAATGGTACAGAGGTCGTCAAAAAAATGCTCGCATTCCTCAATTGTTTCAAGAGAAAGTATAGCCTTGAATAAATTTTGATTATAATTTTTATCCTTCATAAATTTCACCTATATCTTAGTTAGATTTGCATAAGCCGCCATTAAGTTTTTCGTGCCAACGCTGTCAAAAGCAATTTCAAGGTGACAGTCGTTCCCAAGCTGTGTGGCTTTTAATATTATGCCATCGCCAAACTTTTTATGGTTAACCTTTTCGCCAATAGAGTAGGAGGCTTGTGGCTTTGCAGTGATAGTTGGTTTTGTTGGGGTGAAAAAGTTATTGCTCTGTTGTGCCGCTTTTTGAATAGGCGTTTGCACAGTTTTTTGAAAACCATCAATTAACTCAGAGGGTATTTCGTTAACAAACCGAGATAGCTTATTATATGTAGTACTGCCAAAAAGCATTCTTGAAAATGTGTGGGTTATGTATAGCTGCTGTTTAGCACGAGTTATGCCAACATAGCATATCCTGCGCTCCTCCTCTAATTCCTCATTACTACCGATTGATTGAAAGCTTGGAAATATTCCTTCCTCAACGCCCACAAGGAAAACTGTTGGGAATTCAAGCCCCTTTGCACTATGCAAGGTCATAAGGACAACTGTATCTTGCGTTTCGTCATAATTATCGACATCAGCAATTAGGGATATTTTTTCTAAGAAACCGCTAAGAGTAGGCGCTTCTTCGGTATTTTGAAATTCCTGAGCATCAGATATAAGCTCTTTAATATTTTCAAGGCGAGTAATATTTTCAATAATTTCCTCAGCCTCTAGTGCATCAACATATCCAGTTTTATCAAGCGCTAATTTAACAAAATCAGCAAGAGGTATTTTTTCGGCTTCTGCCCTAAGCTGGTTTATCATCCTTGCAAATTCCATAAGCTTTGTGCTACTTCTTGCTATTACAGGGTAAGTATCAGCCTTTTCGCAAATGTGAAAAATGCTTTCGCCTGTGCTTACAGATAAATCATCAGCATTATCGATAGTAGTCTTGCCAAGCCCACGCTTTGGCTCATTTATTATTCTTTTTAGGCTAATATTGTCGTTAGGGTTGTGAATAAGGCGTAGGTATGCAACAACATCTTTTATCTCCTTACGGTCATAAAAACGCAGACCGCCAAGAACTCTATATGGAATAGCGCTACGAAGGAGCATATTCTCAATTACACGAGATTGTGCGTTCATTCTGTACAAAATTGCAAAGTCACTAAAATTTCTATTATGCATAATTTGCCCAAGCGCAATTTGTTCGGCGATATATTGCCCCTCTTCGTGTTCATTTTGCGCAGAATAAACAGTAACCTTTTCGCCAGTATCATTATTTGTCCAAAGCGACTTGCCTTTTCTGCCTATATTATTTTTTATAACACCGTTTGCAGCATCAAGGATAGTCCCTGTTGAACGGTAATTTTCCTCTAATTTTATAACCTTAGCCTCTGGAAATTGTCTTTCAAAGCCAAGGATATTTTCAATATTTGCACCACGAAATTTATAAATACTTTGGTCATCATCACCCACAACACAAAGGTTTCTGTGCTTGCCTGCAAGCAAGGAAACAAGGCGATATTGCGCATGGTTAGTGTCTTGATACTCGTCTACTAGCACATATTTAAACTTGTTTTGATAATATCCAAGAACGTCATTTTGCTGTTCAAAAAGCTTAACAGTTTGCATTATTATATCGTCAAAATCTAATGCGCCATAGCTTTTAAGCTTTTTTTGGTACAGGGCATATATTTTTGCAATTTGCGAAAGGCGATAATCACTTGCTTGTATTTTTGCGTATTCATCAGGTGTTAAAAGCTCGTCCTTTGCACGCCCAATTGTTGATAAAACAGCCTTTGGAGGGAAAATTTTATCAGATAAATTAAGCTCCTTTAAGCACTCCTTAACAACTGTAAGCTGGTCGGCACGGTCAAAAATATTAAATTGCTGTGGATAGCCAAGCTTATCAATATCACGCCTTAGAAACTTTACACAGGCAGAGTGAAAGGTGCTTGCCCACACGCCCTCGCCAGCAGGCCCAAGCATAGTGGATAGCCTGTTTTTAAGCTCTGCCGCTGCTTTGTTTGTAAAGGTTATTGCAAGAATTCCATAAGGTGAAGCACAACAGGCGCCTAATAAATACGCAATTCTATTAACAAGAACAGTAGTTTTTCCACTTCCTGCCCCTGCGAGTATTAAAACAGGACCATCGGTCGTAAAAACAGCCTCACGCTGTTTGTCGTTTAATTTTGGGAATTTTAAATCAAGCATCAATTATACCTCCTCCAAGCACTGTGTTGCCTTTATAAAAAACCACCGCTTGTCCAGGGGTGATAGCCCTTTGGGGGTGGTCGAAAACAACCTTAACTCCATTATCCGTCGGGAAAATTTCGCAGGGCGCATCCTTTGTGTTGTACCGAATTTTTGCAGTGCATTTTATACTACCCTCCAATTTTTCAAAGGGAATATATGTGACGTTAGAGGCAGTAAGTGTATTAGACAACTGCATACCGTCCCCACCTAAAATAACTGTATTAGTTTGCGTGTCGATTTTTGTAACATATACTGGTCTGTTAAGTGGAATTCCAAGCCCCTTGCGCTGACCTACTGTGTAGTGAATTATGCCCTTATGCTGTCCAACAACGTTTCCTGCCTCGTCTACAAAATTACCAACAGGTGAAACCCCAGCAGTTTCTTCAATAAACTTTGCATAATCTCCATCTGGCACAAAGCAAATTTCTTGACTATCAGGCTTGTTAGCAACTGCAAGCCCTATTTTTTCTGCCATTTCACGTGTTTTGTCCTTTGTTATATCATAGAGAGGCATAAGTGTGTGTGCAAGCTGATACTGGGTCATATTATATAAAAAATATGTTTGGTCTTTTTTTTCATCTGCTGCTCGCTCTAACGAGAAAATTCCGTTATTATTGGCAATTTTAGCATAATGCCCAGTTGCAACATAATCTGCACCAATAGCCTTTGCCTTTTCAAGCAGGGCATCAAATTTAATGTATTTATTGCACGCAATGCAGGGGTTTGGCGTGCGCCCATTTTTATACTCATCAATAAAATTATTGATAACATATTTATTAAAATCAGCCTCAAAGTTCATAATGTAATATGGAATATTAAGCTTATCTGCAACTCGCCTTGCATCATTTACAGCAGAAAGAGAGCAACAACCGCCATCGGTCTGCTCTCCATTCCATAATTTCATTGTAACGCCTATAACGTCATAGCCTTGTTCCAAAAGCACCGCCGCCGCAACAGAGCTGTCAACGCCGCCACTCATACCGATTATAACCTTACTCATGCTTGCTACTACAAGACGAGCAACCACTACAAGTATGTGTTTCAGGTGCTTCTACGCCACCAAAGCCTTCAACAGTATTTGGGTCAATGCCCTGACGAGTGTAATAATCACCAATTGCCGCACGGATTGCCTCCTCGGCAAGAACAGAACAATGCATTTTTACTGCTGGAAGTCCATCAAGTGCCTCTGCAACTGCTTTGTTAGTTACTGTAAGTGCGTCCTTTATGCTTTTGCCAAGCACAAGCTCGGTTGCCATACTGCTTGTTGCAACAGCCGCACCACAACCAAAGGTTTTAAACTTTACATTAGTTATAATATCATCTTCAACCTTTAAATAAATTTTCATAATATCGCCACATTTTGCGTTGCCAACCTCGCCAACACCGTTTGCATCTCCAAGCTCACCTACATTGCGTGGGTTTGCAAAATGGTCCATAACCTTTTCGCTATACATAATGTTATTCCCCCTTAACCTTTTCATATAGTGGTGACATATCTCTAAGTCTTTGCACCACTTCAACTAATGTATCTACTATATAATCAACCTCTTCGGGTGTGTTGTCCTCTGAAAAGCTAACTCTTAAAGAACCGTGTGCAATCTCGTGTTTAAGCCCAATCGCAAGAAGAACGTGTGATGGGTCAAGTGAGCCACTTGTACAGGCAGAGCCAGAGGATGCCGCAATGCCCTTCATATCAAGCATTAAAAGTAAAGCCTCGCCCTCGATAAATTCAAAAGAGATATTTGTGTTGCCAGGTAGCCTCTTAGTGCTGTGTCCATTTAGCCTGCAATAAGGAATTTTCTCCATAACTTTTTTAATGTAAACGTCACGAAGAGAGGTCATTTTTGCAACATTCGTTTCCATATTTGCGTTTGCAAGGGTTATTGCCTCGGCCATACCAATAATTCCAGGCGTATTTTCTGTGCTTGCACGCTTGCCACTTTCTTGTGCCCCACCGTGAATTAAATTTAAAAGACGTGTACCTTTACGAATGTATAGCATACCAACACCCTTAGGTCCACCAAATTTATGCGCAGAAATTGTAAGCAAATCCACACCAAGCTCATTTATGTTAATTGGTATATGCCCACAGGCTTGTACGGCATCTGTGTGGAAAAGTACGTCCTTTGATTTTGTGATTTTTACAAGCTCGGAAATAGGCTGTATTGTGCCAATTTCATTATTAGCCATCATAATTGAAACAAGTATTGTATCGGTTTTTATTGCATTTTCCAAATCAGCAGGATTAACTAAGCCATCAGCATCAACAGGCAGATATGTTACACTAAAACCATTCTTTTCAAGATATTCAAAGCAATGAGAAACAGCATGGTGCTCTATCGCAGAAGTTATAATATGTGTGCCCTTTGACTTGTTAGCAAGCGCTGCGCCTTTAATCGCCCAGTTGTCTGATTCGCTTCCGCTACCTGTAAAATAAATTTCGTTGGAATTTGCACCAAGTGCCTTTGCAATGCTATCTCGTGCGTCGTTTATAGCTTTTTTAGCATCACGACCTATTTTATAAATTGATGAAGCATTACCATAATTATCTGTCAAATAAGGCATCATTGCCTTTAAGACCTCAGGTTTAAGCGGTGTTGTTGCCGCATTATCTACATAAACCATAAATTTCACCCCTAAATAATACATTTATACTTTTAGTATTATTCCATAATACACCTTTTTTTGCAATTAGTCAAATGCAAAATCTTTAATTTCATACTAAAATAGTGGTGAATATGTGCGTTTTTTTAGAGTATTGTCTATTTCTTTGATTGTTCTGTTGGTTGCGCTTATCATTAAAACGCCATAGCTTGAACCAAAATTTGAATTTGTCATTTGTGAGCTTGAAAGGCTTGCGCCGGAATAAACGATTGCATCAATAGGCAAATTATATTCACCATAAGTCACTACGTCATACCCAAGCTCACGAAGCCCCCTTGCAAGCTCTGTTTGTCCTTTTGTTACTGCTACTACCATATTATATCACCTCCAAAGTTATTTTTAACCATTGGAGTATGTTTTATACTACTTTTTACCCTTTAAATAAACTAAAAGTACTGCAATATCAGATGGGGAAACTCCAGAAATACGAGAGGCCTGTCCAACCGATTCGGGTCTTATTTTTGACAATTTTTGCCTTGCCTCGGTGCGAAGTCCATATATATCTTCATAATTTATATCTTGTGGCATTTTGCGATTATCAAGCTTGTTAACATTAAAAGCTTGCTCGCTTTGGCGTTTGATATAGCCAACATATTTAACTTGAATTTCTACTTGGTTTGCAATGCTCCTGTGTAAATGTGGAAATTCATCATCAATTTCTGCAAGTGAAAGATATGTTATTTCAGGTCTTTTAAGTAGCTCGGAAAGGTGAAAGCCTGTTGTAATCCTTGTGCTTTTCATTTTATCCAAAAATATATTTACCTTTTCACTTGGTGGTGCAACCTTTTTAGATAGCCTTTTAATTTCATTTTCAATTGAATTTTTCATATCTATAAATCGTGCATATCTCTCATCAGATATTAAACCAATTTCGTGCCCCAGTGGAGTAAGGCGCAAATCTGCATTGTCTTGGCGAAGAAGTAGCCTGTGTTCAGCACGGGCAGTTAACATTCTGTATGGCTCGGTAGTGCCCTTTGTGACTAAATCGTCAATCAAAACGCCAATATATGCGTCAGAACGTGTAAGGACTATCGGAGGCAAATTATGCACCTTGCGAGCCGCATTAATTCCAGCCATTAACCCCTGCGCCGCTGCCTCCTCATAGCCAGAGGTACCATTGAATTGACCTGCCCCAAACAAGCCACTAACAGCCTTGAATTCCAAGGATGGCGACAGCTGTGTTGGGGGGATACAATCATATTCTATTGCATATGCAGTACGCATCATATGCACGTTTTCAAGTCCTGGTATTGTTTTAAGCATTTCAATTTGAACGTCCTCAGGAAGAGAGGAGGACATACCCTGAATGTACATTTCATCTGTGTTTAGCCCCATTGGTTCAAGGAAAATTTGATGACGGTTTTTATCTGCAAAACGAACAACCTTATCCTCAATTGATGGGCAATACCTAGGACCCACACCCTTAATTTTACCACTATAAAGTGGCGAACGGTGAAGGTTTGCACGAATTACGTCGTGCGTTGCTTCATTAGTATATGAAAGATAGCAGGGAACTTTATTTTCACCAATCTCTTTTGTTTCAAATGAAAATGGGGTTATTTCATCATCACCATGCTGTTCCTCGAATTTAGATAGATCAACAGAATGCATATTAATTCGTGCAGGAGTGCCCGTTTTAAAGCGCATAAGCTCAATCCCAAGTGATTGAAGGGAGGAGGAAAGCTTAGTAGCGGCAAAAAGCCCATCTGGGCCACCGTCATAAGAAACATCACCAATTATTATTCTGCCCTTTAAAAAAGTACCAGTTGCAACAACAATCGCTGAAACATCAAAGGTTGCACCAGTGTTGGTCACAACACCAGTAACCTTGCCATTTTCAGATAAAATTTCAACAACCTCACCCTGTTTTATATCAAGGTTCTGCTGTGCTTCAAGGCGTTTTTTCATCTCCATTTGGTATGCACGCCTGTCAGCTTGCACTCTAAGTGAATATACGGCAGGGCCCTTGCCACGGTTTAGCATACGAGATTGTATAAAGGTTGCATCTGCTACCTTGCTCATTTCCCCACCCAAAGCATCAAGCTCACGCACAAGGTGCCCCTTTGCTGTGCCACCAATGTTTGGGTTGCAGGGCATATTAGCAATAGTGTCAAGGTTTATTGCGAAAACTATCGTCTTGCAACCAAGTCGTGCGCAGGCAAGCGCCGCCTCACACCCTGCGTGGCCAGCACCAATTACTGCTATATCATATTTTCCTGCATAATACTTATTCATAAAATGTACCATTAGCCTTTCAGGCTCACAAATCTAATTAAAGTTACACCACGCACTTATCGTGAGCCAGATAAGGCGTTAAGATGGTACATTGCACATAGGCGTTTCGCAGCGGTTTTTGCTACGAAAATTTCGCCTGTGCAATAAATTCCTGCGGAGCAATATTAGTTTGAAAGTGATTTTCTTTCAAACTAATATTCCCCCACTATTTTCCTACGCAAAAGTTTGAAAAAATATTGTCGATTATTTCATCACTAACGGTCATTCCACTAATCTCGCCAAGTGTTAAAATTGCAAGCTCAATGTCCCCAAGCACAAGGTCAACAGGCGCAAGCTCATTCATTGAAGAGATAATATTATCAAGAAAATCGTTTGCACGAATTAGGCATTCCTTGTGTCGTTCATTTGTAATAATTGGCTTGCTTGCAACAAGCTCACCCTTGGAATATCTATTTGCAATTGTTGAAAATAGATCATCAAGCCCTGCTCCATTTGACGCTGAAACGTGAATTATATGCTCGAAATGTGGAATTTCTAATTTAACTTGTGGCAGGTCAAATTTATTAATTAGGCAAATTGTGTTTTTATCCCTTGCAAGGTTAATAATTTCCCAGTCCTCATCTGTTAAAGGTCTTGAACCATCAACCACAAGCAAAACAAGGTCGGCAATGTCAAGAGCATTAAGTGAACGCTCAACTCCAAGCCTTTCCACAACGTCGCTACTTGTTCTAATGCCTGCTGTATCAAGCAGGTTAACCCTGCACCCACGAATATTTATATGCGTTTCAAGAACATCACGAGTAGTGCCTGCTATGTCAGTTACTATCGCCCTGTCCTCACCAGAAATGGCGTTTAAAAGGCTCGATTTCCCAACGTTAGGCGCACCAATTATCGCAACATTTACACCATCTTTTATAATTCTTCCGTCATCTGCTGTGCCAAGAAGCTCTGTTATTTGCCCTTTTGCACCTATAATTGTTTCTTTTAATTCATCATAAGGCAAATCCTCAACGCCCTCTTCCGAAAAATCAAGGGTTGCAAGCAAATGTGCACTTGTTGATAGTAATTGCTCTCTAATTTCAGAGGTTTTGTGCGATAGTGTGCCACTAAGCTGACTTGCCGCAACTGTAACTGCGTCATTTGTCTGTGCATTTATAATGTCTGCAACAGCCTCTGCTTGGGTTAGGTCAAGCTTTCCATTTAAAAAAGCCCTATGCGTAAACTCACCAGCCTCTGCAAAGGTTGCGCCACTCTCTATAACGGCGCCCAAAACGACTCTGCAAACCTGCAAGCCACCGTGGCAGTTAATCTCCACAACATCCTCGCCAGTATAGCTGTTTGGTGCCTTATACACACAAATAAGTGCCTCATCAACAACCAAGCCTTTATGCACAATTTTGCCAAGGTGCATTGTATGGCTTTGCACAGTTGCAAGAGAAACGCCCTTAAATATTTTATTTGCAATTGCAATAGCATCATCACCGCTTATGCGAATTATCCCAACACCACCATTGCCACCATTTGCAGTTGCTATTGCTGTTATTGTTTTATTAAACATATCTTTACCTCTAAAAAAACCCCCTCGTTAAGAGGAGGTAATCGATTTTTATTTTTTTAACGTAACCACAATTTTTCTGTTTGGCTCTTCACCAACGCTACGAGTTGTAACGTATCTATGATCTTGAAGTGATGCGTGAATAATTCTGCGCTCGTATGGGTTCATAGGTTCAAGTAACATATCCTTACGATATTTTACAACCTTAGATGCCATGCTGTTTGCAAGGCGAATAAGTGTTTCCTCACGCTTTGCACGGTAATTTTCGGTGTCTAAAATAATTCTTTTATAATCTTCGCCATGCCTGTCCTTGTTAACGTGAAGGTTTATAAGGTATTGGATTGAATCCAAAGTTTCACCACGTCTACCAATAATAGTACCTACATCATCGCCTGTAACTATTACTTTAATAGCATCTGTATCCTCCGAAGAAGTAACTGTGCAATTAAGCTTCATTTTGCTAATAAGCTCTTCAACGAACAGCTTTGCAAGTGAAACTGCGTCCGAAGTAGTCGAGCTTTTAGAGCTTACAGCCTTTTCAACTGGTCTAATAGTAACAATAACCTTTGCATCCTTAGAACCTAAACCAAAAAGACCTTTCGAGCCTTCGGAAACTATTTCAACATCAACGTTTTCACGAGATGTGTTAAGCTTAGATAGGGCATTTGCGATAGCTTCGTCAACAGTTTTAGCACTAAATTCATTTATGTTCATAATGTTAAGCTCCCTTTTTAGGTAATTTTTTCTTATCGCCTTTTTCTATCACAAGGGGGTCGGTATGGCCTTTTAAATATATGTTTAAGGCATATTGTTGAAGGATTTGGAAACCATTGCTCACTACCCAATAAAGGCCAACACCAGCAGGGAAAGAGAATGTAAACCATGCTGTCATTAGTGGGAAAATCTTGTTCATTGTTGCCATAGAATTTGCCATTTCGTTAACAGGTGCATTTGGATTTTTCGCTGGTGCAGAAAGCTTTGAAACAAAGTATGTTGAAGCTGCTGCAAGTATAGGAATAATCCAAAGAACGGATGGTTGTGAATAGCTTGGAGTTGCGCCTAAATCTAACCCCAAAAAGTTAAAATCAATTATCCTTACACTTGTAAGTCCAAGATTATTTATTATTTCAGCTGTAAGGTTTTTCGCAACGTCAATTTCTTGAATACTCATAACGCCTGTTGCTGCTTTAAGAGAAGCAATTTGGTCAGCATTAAGACCAAACATATAGGTAAGTGGTTGCGTTATAACCCAATAAAGTGAAATAATAATAGGCATTTGAATAAGTAGTGGCAAGCACCCACCAGCAGGATTAACATTATGCTCTTTATAAAGTTTCATTGTTTCTTCATTTAGTTTTGTTTTGTCGGTTTTGTATTTTGCTTGTATTTCAGCAAGTAATGGCTGAATTTTTTGCGTTTCCGCCATAGATTTTTGTTGCTTAATTGTTAGGGGTAATATAATTAGCTTAACCAAAAAAGTAAATACAATAAGCGTTAAACCATAATTATGAATAAACGAATAAAGAGTTACTAATAAAAATCCCAACGGTTTTGTGACAATTTCAAAAATTTGCATTAGAAGTTTCCTTCCTTCCTTAGTGTATCATAATAAGTAGTTAATCAAGGTACAGGGTCATATCCACCACTGTTCCAAGGGTGACATTTTAATATTCGGCGTATAGATAGCCATAAACCCCGAGCCGTTCCATACTTCTCAACCGCCTGCAAAGTATATTGCGAGCAGGTAGGGGAAAACCTACAGCTTGGTGTTTTTAGTGGCGAAATAAACCGCCTGTATAAATTTATAATAAATATAATAATTATTTTCATTGCGTATACAACTCAGCCTTTTTTAAAACGCCACCAATAGTGCGATGAATTTTATGAAAACCTCCATCTAAGGCAGCAGATTTAGCTACAATAACAATATTATAGCCAGTTTTAAGTCCAGGCTCGTAAAGGCGAAATGCCTCATAAATCCAGCGACGAACAAGGTTACGCTTAACAGCGTTGCCGATTTTTTTACTCACGGTAAGGCCTAATCTATTAATCTTTGCACTATTTGGCATTAAATACAGCACAAAATATGGGCTGTTAAATGACCTACCGCGGTAATATAATCGTTTGAATAACGTGTTCTGGTTTAACGAAATGGTATTCTTCATCAATACTAAGCTGAAATTTTTACGCGACCTTTTAAACGACGGCGAGCAAGAACCTTTCTGCCTGCAGCAGTAGCCATACGTTTTCTGAAACCATGAACTTTACTTCTTTTGCGTTTCTTTGGTTGGAATGTTTGTAACATATTTTTCGTACCTCCTTATAGTATATAGACAAGTTATACTAACACAAATCTGCCCATTTTGACAGTAGGAACATTATATAAGAGTTTTTAGTATATGTCAAGATATTTTTGCAATTTTTAAAAAATATGATATAATACAAAAAAGCCATAAAAAAAGAATTTCACAATATATAGCATATTAATATAGTAGAAATCGTATATATACCAAAATTAGCATACCAAAAATGAGTTTCTTCATTATATATATAATAGGCAAAAATAAAATATTAAAATATTTAAAATAATGCTTGCAATTGATGGAAAGTTGTTGTATAATAGTCGAGCGTGACATGACATACGATGAAGCGGGAGGTTGCTATCACTTGATTGATAGGTAGTTTTCGCAGAGATTGTCCAGTTTTAAAAACCGGGCGCCAGTCACAAAAGCTACATTATAAAACAAAAATTGTTCTACCGCACTGGTATTTGTGCGGCCAATTGACTGTTTAAGTAGTTTTTATGCCCATGTTGCCGTAATTTCGGTAGCTGGGTTTCATTATTAGCCCACTCGATACGCCCGGGTGAGTGTAGAGTTTTTAAAGGAGGAATAATCAATGGCAGTAGTAAAAGAAAAAATTAGAATCCGCTTAAAGGCGTATGACCACGTTCTTATCGATCAATCAGCAGAGAAAATCGTGGAAACCGCAAAAAGAACGGGTGCAAAGGTATCGGGTCCTATCCCACTACCAACACAGAAGGAAATTATTACAGTTCTTCGTGCCGTGCACAAGTACAAAGATGCTCGTGAGCAATTTGAAATGAGAACTCACAAACGTCTTATCGACATTTTGTCACCGTCTCAAAAAACAGTTGAGACACTAATGCGCTTGGACTTACCAGCAGGTGTTGACATAGAAATTAAGTTATAATTTTATAACAAGATTTTTCAAACACTACACTGGGTTAAGGTCATGTTTGCGATAAATAGTATATCGTAAACCAATAACCATATAGAAAGGAAGTAGAGTATGCAAAAGGCAATTCTGGCAAAGAAACTTGGAATGACACAAATTTTCGATGAAAATGGCAAAGTTATTCCAGTAACTGTTATTGAAGCAGGTCCAAACCCTGTTATTCAAAAGAAAACAGTTGAAAACGACGGTTACAGCGCTGTTCAAGTCGGTTTTATCGACATAAAGGACAAAAAAGCTAACAAACCAAAAAAAGGTCACTTTGCAAAGGCAGGCGTTTCTCCTAAGAGGTATCTTCGTGAGTTCCGTCTTGATGATGTTTCAGCTTATAATATCGGAGACGAAATTAAAGCAGACATTTTCGCAGCTGGCGAAAAGATTGACGTAACAGGTATCACAAAGGGTAAAGGCTTCGCAGGTACAGTAAAAAGATGGGGAACACACCGAGGTCCTATGACTCACGGTTCAGGTTACCACAGAGGCCCAGGTTCAATGGGTATGTGTTCAAGCCCTGGTCGTGTATTTAAAGGTAAGAGATTACCAGGTCACATGGGTGTTGAGCGTGTAACAATTCAAAACCTAAGCGTAGTTAGAATAGACTTAGACCAAAATATTATTTTGGTAAAAGGTGGATTACCTGGCCCTAAGGGCGGTCTTTTAATAATTAAAAATACGGTCAAAGGCCGTAGATAGTACGGAAAGGAGGAAAACGCAATGCCAAAAACAGCATTATTAAATATATCTGGCGAGCAGGTTGGCGAAATTGAGCTTAGCGAAGATATTTTCGGTATAGAATTAAACGATATAGCTATGCACACGATGGTAGTTAATTACCTTGCAAACCAAAGACAAGGAACACAATGCACAAAGACACGTACAGAAGTTCGTGGTGGTGGTAGAAAACCTTGGAAACAAAAGGGTACAGGCCGTGCAAGACAAGGTAGTATCCGTGCACCACAATGGAAGGGCGGCGGTGTTGCTCTTGGACCAAAGCCAAGAAGCTACCGTTTTTCAGTAAACAAAAAGCTTCGTAGACTTGCTATGAAGTCAGCGCTTTCCAGCAAAGTAAACACAAACGAAATTATCGTTATCGATGATTTTAACCTTGATACATTTAAAACTAAGGAATTTATAAAAATTCTTTCTAATCTTAATGTAGAAAACGCACTTATCGTTACAGCAGCAAAAAATGATAACGTAGTTAGAGGTGCAGGAAACATTCAAAACATCAAAACAACTCTTGTTACTACACTTAATGTATATGATATTCTAAAATACAGCAAGTTCATCGTAACAAAAGAAGCAATCGCAATGATTGAGGAGGTGTATGCGTAATGAGTAAAAACGTATACGATATAATCCGCAGACCAATTATAACAGAAAAAACTATGGCTGGTGCGGCTGAAAGAAAATACACCTTTGAAGTAGCAAAAAACGTTAACAAAATTGAAATCAAAAAAGCTATCGAAGAAGTTTTTGGTGTTAAGGTTGAAAAAGTAAACACACTTAACGTTTTAGGCAAATTCAAAAAAATGGGCGTACACGTTGGAAAACGTCCTGATTGGAAAAAAGCAATCGTTACATTAAAAGCAGATAGCAAAACAATCGAATTTTTCGAGGGTATGAACTAATCTGCAAACTTAATAAGTAATCGCAAAAAAGGAGTGAGAATAGTGCCAGTTAAGAAATTTAGACCGTATACACCGTCCCGTAGATTTATGACGGTATCAACTTTTGAAGAATTAGATAAGGTAGAGCCAGAGAAATCTTTGCTTGAACCTATTAAAAAGACAGCTGGAAGAAATAGCTATGGTAGAATTACTGTTCGTCATCGTGGCGGCGGCGCAAAAAGAAAGTACAGAATAATAGACTTCAAGCGTGATAAAGATGGAATGCCAGCTGAAGTATTATCAATCGAGTACGATCCAAACCGTAGCGCAAATATCGCTCTTCTTCTTTATGAAGATGGTGAGAAAAGATATATCTTAGCACCACTTGGTCTTAAAAAAGGTGCAAAAGTAATATCTGGTTCAACAGCAGATATTATCCCGGGAAATGCTATGAAAATTAAAGATATTCCTGTTGGTACATTGATTCATAACATCGAGCTATATCCTGGCAAGGGCGGACAGCTTGTTCGTAGCGCTGGTAACTCGGCTCAGCTTATGGCAAAAGATACTGTATATTCTCAGGTTAGGCTTCCATCGTCAGAGGTTCGTATGATTAGAACAGACTGTATGGCTACAATCGGTCAAGTTGGAAACCAAGACCATGAAAATATTACAATAGGTAAAGCAGGAAGAAAACGTCATATGGGTTGGAGACCTACCGTTCGTGGTAGTGTAATGAATCCTTGTGACCATCCACACGGTGGTGGTGAAGGTAAATCACCAATCGGACGTCCTTCTCCAGTTACTCCTTGGGGTAAACCAGCACTTGGTTACAAAACAAGAAGTAAAAAGAAAGCTTCCGAGAAATTCATCGTTAAGCATCGCAACAGCAAATAATATTATTGGTATAATGTGGCATAATGCTTGCCACTACGTACTAAGTTGATTTAATGATATTTATGCAGTATGAGCGAAAGGAGGAAACATTTATGAGTCGTTCACTAAAAAAGGGACCTTATGTTAGCGAAAAGCTAATTAAAAAAATTGTTGAAATGAACAATGCAGGCGAGAAAAAAGTTATTCGCACTTGGTCAAGACCATCAACAATATTCCCTGATATGGTTGGGCACACAATTGCAGTACACGATGGTAAAAAACATGTTCCAGTATATATTACCGAGGATATGGTTGGACACAAGCTTGGAGAGTTTGCACCTACCAGAACTTATAGAGGTCATGCAGGATCTAAAACTTCAAACGTTAGATAATCCTATTTGAAAGGAGGCACCAAAAATGCAAAATGTCGCTAAAGCATCACTTAGTCATACAAGAATTTCAGCTCGTAAAGTTAAAATCGTTATAGATTTAATAAGAAATAAGCCAGTAGGCACAGCACTTGCAATTCTAAAACACACACCAAAGGCTGCAAGCGAGCCAGTTGAAAAGCTATTACTTTCAGCAATCGCTAATGCAGAAAATAACCATGGTATGGACCCTTCAGTGCTTGTTGTTTCAGAAGTTTTCGCAAACCAAGGGCCAACTCTTAAAAGAATTCGTGCAAGAGCACAAGGTAGAGCGTTTAGAATTAACAAACGCACAAGCCATATAACTGTTGTAGTTAAAGAAAGCGAAGCGTTACTTGCTAAGCAGGAGGCTACAAAGAAAGACAAAAAAGCAGCTAAAAAGCCAGCTACCAAAAAACCAGCAAATGTTACTGAGGAAAAGCCAAAAAAAGCCCCAGCTAAGAAAAAAGCTGAAACAACGGTAGAAGCAGAAACTGCACCAACAGCATAATAAGTACAATAGTAAAGGAGGTAGAATATGGGACAGAAAATACATCCACATGGATTTAGAGTTGGAATAATTAAAGATTGGGATTCACGTTGGTACGCAAACGATAAGGACTTTGGTGATAGCGTAGTTGAAGATTACAAAATCAGAAAGTTCGTTAAAAAAGCTTTGTACCAAGCAGGCGTGGCTAAAATCGAAATCGAGAAAAAAGCAGGTAAAATTACAATTTTCGTTCATGCTGCAAAGCCAGGTATCATAATTGGTAAAGGTGGCGCTGGAATAGAAAAGCTTAAAACACAGGTTTGCGAGCTTGTTAAAAAGGATGTTAACATTAACATCGTTGAAATAAGAAATGCTGACCAAAATGCTCAACTCGTTGCAGAAAACATAGCTTCACAGCTTGAAAGACGTATATCTTTCAGAAAAGCTATGAAGGGTACAATGGGTAGAACAATGAAAATGGGTGCTAAGGGCATCAAAACAAACTGTTCAGGTCGTTTAGGCGGTGCTGAAATCGCTCGTTCAGAGCATTACCACGAGGGAACTATCCCACTACAAACCATTAGAGCAGACATCGATTATGGTTTTGCAGAGGCAAACACAACTTATGGTAAAATTGGCTGTAAGGTTTGGATTTACAAGGGTGAAGTCCTTCCAGAGAGCAGAAGAGCGCCAAAGGTGGAAGGAGGAAAAGCAAATGTTATCCCCAAAAAGGGTTAAATATCGTAGAGTTATGCGTGGCAGAATGACAGGTCGTGCGCTTCGTGGTAACAAGGTTACTTACGGAGATTTCGGACTTCAATCATTAGAGCCATGTTGGATAACAGCAAATCAAATTGAAGCAGCCCGTATTGCTATGACTCGTTATATCAAAAGGGGCGGTCAGGTTTGGATAAAAATATTTCCAGACAAACCAATCACAGAGAAACCTGCTGAAACTCGAATGGGTAAAGGTAAGGGTTCACCAGAATATTGGGTTGCAGTTGTTAAGCCAGGAAGAGTAATGTTTGAAATAGGCGGGGTAAGCGAAGAAGTTGCAAGAGAAGCTATGCGTCTTGCTGCTAACAAGCTACCAGTTAGATGCAAATTCATCCCCAAAGAAACGGAGGGTGAGAGCGTATGAAAATAAGTCAATTAAGAGATTTAACCACTGCGGAATTAGAGCTTAAGCTTAAAGACCTTAAAGTGCAACTTTTCAAGCTAAGGTTTGAGCAAGCAACAAACCAGCTCGACAACCCAATGCGAATAGTTGAAGTTAAAAAGACAATAGCAAAGGTTAACACACTTATTAAAGAAGAACAGCTTAAAAAAACAGTTTAATATCGTTTGTTAAATGAAGTTATATTTTCGTTTAAAATTCGGAATAGTGGGGGCAAGTTAACCACAAATGCACCACTGCGAAAGGAGGAATTTTAGTTGTCAGAAGAAAGAAATTACAGAAAAACCAGAATTGGCAAAGTTGTTAGTAATAAAATGGACAAAACAATTGTAATTGCTATAGAAGACAGCGTAAAGCATCCGCTTTACAAAAAGGTTATAAAAAGAACCTCTAAGCTAAAAGCACATGATGAGAAGAACGAATGTGGTATAGGTGACAAGGTAAAGGTAATGGAAACAAGGCCACTTTCAAAGGATAAGAGATGGCGTCTTGTAGAAATTTTAGAAAAGGCACAATAATTTATATGTTGAAAGGAGGACGTCACCGTGGTACAACAGCAATCACTTCTTAAAGTGGCTGATAACACAGGAGCAAAAGAAATTATGTGTATCCGTGTTATGGGCGGTTCGGTTAGACGTTACGGCAATGTTGGGGATGTAATAATTGCTTCTGTGAAGAAAGCAACACCCGGCGGAGTTGTTAAAAAAGGCGATGTTATAAAGGCAGTTATCGTGCGTACAGTTAAAGGTGTAAGACGTCAAGATGGCTCATATATCAAATTTGATGAAAACGCAGCAGTAATAATAAAGGACGACAAAAACCCAAGAGGAACTCGTATCTTCGGGCCAGTTGCAAGAGAGCTTCGCGATAAAGAGTATATGAAGATACTTTCTCTCGCACCTGAAGTACTTTAAATAGGAGGTTGGCAGCTTTGAATAGAAAACTGCACGTTAAAAAAGGCGATAATGTAGTAGTTCTTTCGGGTAAAGATAAGGGTAAAAAAGGCAAGGTTCTTACCGTTATTCCAAAGAGTGAAAAAGTTATTGTTGAAGGTGTAGCTATGGCTACAAAACATAAAAAGCCAAGAAAGCAAGGCGATCCAGGTGGCATAGTTCATCAGGAATCTGCAATCTATGCGTCAAAAGTAATGCACATATGCGGCAAATGCTCGGAGCCGACTAGAATTGCAAGACGTGTGCTTGATAGTGGCGAAATCGTTCGTGTTTGTAAACATTGTAACGAAATAATCTAATCGCACGGGAAGGAGGATGACATTAACATATGTCAAGAATGAGAGAGCTTTACGAAAAACAAGTAGCCCCAGCACTTATGAAGAAATTTGAATATAAAAGCCCAATGCAAATTCCAAAGCTTGAGAAAATAGTTGTTAATATGGGTGTAGGTGATGCCAAAGACAACGCAAAGGTTTTGGATTCAGCAGCAAGCGATATGGCTAAAATCGTTGGTCAAAAACCAGCTATTACAAAAGCAAAAAACTCAGTTGCTGCTTACAAGCTGCGTGAGGGTATGAGCATTGGATGTAAGACAACTCTACGTGGTCAAAGAATGTATGAGTTTTTAGACAGATTGTTCAACGTTGCACTACCTCGTGTTCGTGACTTCCGTGGTATTAACGGAAATTCATTTGATGGTAGAGGTAATTACTCATTTGGTATTAAAGAGCAACTTATATTCCCTGAAATTGACTACGATAAGGTGGACAAAATTAGAGGTATGGATATAATCTTTGTTACCACTGCTAAGACAGACGAGGAAGCGAAAGAATTATTAACGCTAATGGGCGCACCGTTCGCTCGTAGTTAATCAAGGAGGGATTTTAAGTGGCTAAAAAAGCGATGATTCTAAAACAACAAAAGGTTCAAAAATATAAAGTTCGCGCGTACAACCGTTGCAAAATTTGCGGAAGACCACACGCCTACCTAAGAAAATATGGTGTTTGTAGAATTTGTTTTAGAAACTTAGCACATGCAGGAGCAATACCTGGAGTTAGAAAAGCAAGTTGGTAAAATAATAAAAAGTGCAATGGTTGTTAGTAAACAGATTATTGCAAGAAGTTAAAAGCAGCCTGGAAGGAGGTTACACTATGCATATAACAGATCCTATTGCAGATATGTTAACAAGAATAAGAAACGCTAACAGCGCTCGTCACGAGACTGTAGACGTTCCAGCATCAAATATGAAGAAGGCAATTGCTCAAATCCTATTTGAAGAGGGCTATATAAAAAAATACGAGGTTACTAACGATGACAGACAGGGTAACGTTAAAATTTGGTTAAAATACTCAGAGAACAAAAAGCAAGTTATTGTTGGTCTTAAAAGAGTATCAAAGCCAGGTCTTAGAGTTTACGCTAATCGTGAAGATCTTCCAA
The DNA here is from genome assembly GCA_964455565.1 of uncultured Clostridiaceae bacterium. Lineage (GTDB taxonomy): Bacteria > Bacillota > Clostridia > Monoglobales > Firm-18 > CAYVWT01. Next base: position 21,534 of record CAYVWT010000004.1, read on the forward strand.
GAGTTTTAAAAGGTCTTGGTATAGCTATTATATCAACATCAAAAGGAATTATGACAGACAAAAAAGCACGCCGTGAAAATGTTGGCGGCGAGGTGCTCGCATTCGTTTGGTAATCAAGCGAAAAACACGCGAACATTGAATAAAAGGAGGTGCACAAGTAGTGTCCAGAATAGGAAAAATGCCAATCCCCGTACCAAGCACTGTTGACTTTAAAATTGATGGCAATAATGTTGTTACAGTTAAAGGTCCAAATGGTACGCTTTCAAGGGAATTGCATCAAGATATGATCATAAAGCTTGAAGATGGCGTAGTTACAGTTACTCGCCCTTCCGAGCAAAAAATGCACAAATCGCTACATGGCTTAACAAGAACACTTGTAGCTAATATGGTTGAAGGTGTAACTACTGGTTTCACTAAACAGCTTGATATTAACGGTGTTGGTTATCGTGCGGCAATGAACGGCACAAAATTAGTACTTACACTTGGCTTTTCACATCCATGTGAAATGGAAGCGGTTGAAGGAATTACAATTACTGTTCCTGCTCCAAACCAAATCCTTGTTAAGGGTGCAGATAAGCAATTAGTAGGTCACGTTGCTTCTAAAATTCGTGAGAAAAGACCACCAGAGCCTTATAAAGGCAAGGGTGTTAAGTATTCTTATGAAGTTATCCGCAGAAAAGAAGGTAAAGCTGGCGGTAAGAAAAAATAAGCAGTTATCGAAAAATAGTTTGACCTGCAAATTTGATTTGCGTTGCTATGTTTTAAATGTAGCTTAGTTAATCTCAAATGCAAGTGATACGAAAGGAGTAAACTGGCATGATAAAAAAACTTACTAGCAATATCGCAAGAAAAAGACGTCATATTCGTGTGCGTAAAAAAATCAGTGGAACAACAGCGTGTCCAAGATTAAACGTATACAGAAGCTTGAAAAATATATATGCTCAAATTATTGATGATTCAACAGGCGCAACACTTGCATCTGCTTCATCACTTGATGAAAGCGTAAAAGCAAACTACGGTGGAAACAAAGAGGCTGCAAAGGCTGTTGGCAAATTAGTTGCTGAAAAAGCAATAGCGGCTGGCGTAAAGCAAGTTGTATTTGACCGTGGTGGTTACCTTTACCATGGACGTGTTCAGGAATTAGCTGAGGGCGCACGTGAGGGTGGACTTGATTTTTAATACTAACTTCAATGTTTTAAAATGAAATTAGTATTATAGTAAAATGTAGTAAGAATTTTCACAGAAAAGAAGGTGAGATAATGGCAAAGCAAATAGATGCAGCAACACTTGATATTAAAGAAAAAGTTGTTAATTTGAACCGTGTTGCAAAGGTTGTTAAGGGTGGTAGAACATTCAGATTTAGCGCATTGGTTGTTGTTGGTGACGAAAACGGCCATGTTGGTTGCGGTATGGGTAAAGCTGCCGAAATTCCAGACGCTATTCGTAAGGGTATCGAGGATGCTAAAAAGAATATGATTTATGTACCTATGGTTGGAACAACAATTCCACATGAAATTATTGGTAAATATTGTGCAGGCGAAGTTCTATTAAAGCCAGCAAGCGAAGGTACTGGTGTTATCGCTGGTGGTGCAGCTCGTGCTGTTTTAGAGCTTGCAGGTATTCGTGATATTCGTACAAAATCATTACGTTCAAACAATCCAAGAAATGTAGTTAGCGCTACAATTCAAGGCTTGGCTTCACTTCGTGATGTTGATTCAATAGCTAAAACTCGTGGTATTTCATCGACACAGGTTTACCGTGGTAAAACTGATGAAGCCGTGAACGCATAAGGAGGGGTAGTTGTGGCTAAAACAATTAAGGTAACACTTGTAAAAAGCACTATTGGTCGTAAGGCAGACCAAATTGCGACTGTTGCGGCGCTTGGACTACACAAAATCCGTAGCACAGCAGAGCACAATGACAATCCTCAAATAAGAGGTATGGTTAACAAGGTAAAACATCTAATCGAGATCGAAGAGATATAACGCATAAAAACAAGAAGGAGGTGTGGCAAAATGAAACTATGCGAATTGTCACCAGCTGTTGGTTCAAGCAAAGCACCTAAGCGCAAAGGCAGAGGGCATGCGACAGGTAACGGCAAAACAGCCGGCAAAGGACACAAAGGGCAAAATGCTCGTAGTGGCGGCGGCGTGCGTCCAGGCTTTGAAGGCGGACAAATGCCTATATACAGACGTTTACCTAAACGTGGATTCACAAATATTTTTGCTAAAAAATATGTTGAAGTTAACGTTGAGGAATTAAACAGATTTGAAGCAGGCACAGAGATAACTGCTGTTCTTCTTAAACAAGAAGGCATTATTTCAAAAATAAATGATGGTATCGTTATTCTTGGCAGAGGCGAAGTTGAAAAAGGTCTTACAGTTCAGGCTAAGAGATTTTCAAAAACTGCTGAAGAAAAAATCACTAAGGCCGGTGGAAAGGTGCAGGTGATATAGCGTGTTTGAAACAATAAAAAATGCTTGGAAAATCCCTGATTTAAGAAAGAAAATTCTCTACACACTTGGAATGCTTATTATATTCCGTTTGGGTTCACATGTTCCAGTTCCATTTATGAACGCAGATGCAATCAAAGCTATGATATCTAGTGGTGGTGAAAATTCACTACTTGGTTTTCTTGATACTTTCTCAGGCGGTGCATTTGGTAACGCTACGATATTCGCAATGAGTATTACGCCTTATATTAATGCATCAATTATCATGCAGCTTTTAACTGTTGCAATACCTGCTCTTGAGCGTCTTTCAAAAGAAGGCGAAGAGGGTAGAAAAGTTATTGGGCAGTGGTCACGTTATTTAACAGTTGTTCTTGGTCTTATCCAAGCTGTTGGTTTGTTTTTCAGTTTAGCTAATGCACCAATAACAGATCCAACAACAAATGCTACAATAAGAGCAATCCCAGTTGCTGGTTGGGTTGAGGGAATCACAATCGTTCTTACGTTCACAGCAGGTACTGCATTTTTAATGTGGCTTGGTGAGCAGATTAACGAAAGAGGTATCGGTAATGGTATTTCCTTGCTAATTTTTGCAGGTATCGTTTCTCGGGCTCCTCAAATGATTGCTGCAATTACACAGTATATGACAGCCGGCACACTTAACTGGATTGGATTTGTTATTCTAATTGTTGTTGCTCTTGCAGTAGTAACTCTTGTAGTTGCTATGAATAGTGCAGAACGCAGAATACCCGTTCAATACTCCAAAAGAGTTGTTGGTCGTAAGGTATATGGTGGACAAAGCACTCATATTCCAATTAAGGTTGCAGCGGCAGGCGTTCTTCCAATCATCTTTGCTATGAGTATAATGGCGTTCCCATCAACTTTGGCAAGCTTCTTTGGTAAAACTGCTTCAAATGCTGGCTGGTTACTTGCTCCAATTTTAAAAGGCTTGTCGCCAAGCTCATGGTTATATGGAATAATGTATTTCTTCCTAATAATTTTCTTCACATATTTCTATACAGCAATTCAGTTCAATCCAATTGAAATTGCTAATAATATGAAGAAGAATGGCGGTTTTGTTCCTGGTATTAGACCAGGCAGAACAACAAGCGACTTTATTAGCAAAATTCTTTCAAGAGTTACATTAGCAGGCGCTGTATTCTTAGGTCTTATTGCTGTTCTTCCGATATTTATGTCGCAAGGAGCAAAGCTTAACATCAGTATTGGTGGTACTTCACTACTAATTGTTGTTGGTGTTGCACTTGAAACAGTAAGACAAATGGAATCACAAATGCTTATGCGTCACTATAAAGGATTTTTAGAATAAAGCATAGCATAAAAGAGATAAGCGGTTGGGTGGCAAATGCTCCTAACTAATTGTAAAGATATTAAAGCAAATTTACTTTTCATCTGAAATTTTTAAGGAAGTAAATTTGCGAATTCCGCGATTTTCTTTCATTATTAAAATCCAATTGAAAAAGAAAATCGTCATACTTGGGGGTTAAACCTATGAGAATGTTAATAATGGGGGCTCCCGGCAGCGGTAAAGGTACCCAATCAGAGATATTGGTAGGAATGCTAGGAATCCCTGCAATTTCAACTGGCGCAATGTTAAGAGCAGCTATTGCTGATGGTACAGAAATCGGCAAGCAAGCAGCAATGTATATAAATGATGGTAGGCTAATACCTGATGAAGTTATGATAAAAGTAGCGCTTGAACGTCTTTCACAGAAGGACTGTCAGAATGGTTACATTCTTGATGGCTTTCCAAGAACTCTTGCACAGGCAGAAGCAATGGCAACAGCAGGTATTGAGATTGATAAGGTACTTATGATAGAGGTTGCAGACGAAACTATAATTGGTAGGCTTAGTGGCAGGCGAGTATGTCCAAACTGCGAAGCATCATACCATATAATTTATAAGCCATCTTTAAAAGGTGAACTTTGTCAAGCTTGTGGTCACGAGCTTATCATTAGAGATGATGACAAGGAAGAAACTATTGAAAAGCGTCTTGAAATATATCATGAATTAACTGCACCAGTAATTGTGTACTATGCAAAAATTGGCAAGCTTATAGCCGTTAACGGTCGTGAAGAAATAAGTGAAACAACAAAGCTTGTGCTTAAGGCTGTGGGTATAACAAATGATTAGTATTAAATCCTCAGCAGAAATTTATAAAATGCAAAAGGCTGGCGAAATTGTTGCTCTTGCACATAAAGCGATTGAAAACGCAATATGTGATGGAGTTACCACAAACGAGCTTGACCAAATTGCAGACGGACTTATTAGGTCAAAAGGTGCAATTCCGTCTTTTAAAAACTACAATGGCTTTCCTAAAAGTATATGTGCATCAGTTAATGATGTAATTATTCATGGAATACCATCTGCAGAACGTTTAAAAAACGGTGACATAATTGGTGTTGACATCGGCGCATACTATGATGGTTTTCACGGAGATGCTGCCGTAACCTATGGCGTAGGAGAAATCTCGGAAGAGGCAAAAAGGCTTATAAAAGCCGCAGAAAATGGCTTTTTCGAGGGAATGAAGTTTGCCATAGAGGGAAAGCGAGTTTCAGACATATCCTCTGCGATACAGAAGTATGTTGAAGAACAAGGCTTTTCAGTGGTTAGAGAATTCGTTGGGCACGGAGTAGGAAGCGCACTTCACGAAGAACCAGAGGTTCCAAATTACGGAATACCTGGACGAGGAGCAAGGTTATGCGCAGGTATGACTCTTGCAGTTGAACCGATGATTAACGCAGGCTTAAGAGAAATAAATGTTTTGAAAGATGGCTGGACGGTGAAAACTGCCGACGGCTCGCTATCTGCTCATTTTGAACACTCGATAGCAATTACAAATAGGCAACCACTGCTACTCACGGTATGTGATTAGATAGTATTGAAATTAAGAGGTGACACAAGTGGAAGTGATTCCCGGTGATATTGTTTATTCTAAGGCAGGGCGTGACAAAGAAGGTTTTTATATAGTAATGTCTACTGATGAAAATTATGCTTATGTTTGTGATGGTCGCAAAAGAAAGACCGATAAACCAAAGCATAAGAAGATTAAACACTTAGGTCTTGGTATAGGACACTCAGAATACATCGAAAACAAGCTGCGTTTAGGTGACAAGGTTACTAATTCAGAGCTAAGACGAGAGCTTGACGAGTATAACCAAAAGGAGGGGTAATCTTGGCTAAGGATGACGTATTAGAATTAGAAGGAACAGTCATAGAGGCACTACCAAACGCAATGTTTCAGGTGGAACTGGAAAATGGTCACAGAATACTTGGGCACATTTCAGGAAAACTTAGAATGCATTTTATAAGAATACTACCTGGTGACAAGGTGACAGTTGAAATGTCCCCTTATGACCTTACAAAGGGTAGAATTACATGGCGTGCAAAGTAAAAAATAAAACAGCACATTTTATGTGCGTAATGTGTGCAGCTTTAATCTGCTACGGAGGTGTAATCGTATGAAAGTTAGACCATCAGTTAAAAAGATGTGTGAAAAATGTAAGGTTATAAAACGCAAAGGCAAAATAATGGTAATATGCGAAAACCCAAAGCATAAACAAAGACAAGGCTAATTATAAATCATCATAATGCCCGAACTACGGCTGATGATGCAACGCATGGCAGAAACAGCTACTCCTTGTGCGGCAGTTTGTGCCTAGCTATGCATTAAGGTTCGCAGCATTGTTCATATTTATGAATTAGGTTTAAATATTGTTCGTATATGCTTTATGAATTCTAATGGAGGTGAATAGTAAAATGGCAAGAATATCAGGTGTTGACTTACCAAAGGAAAAACGAGTTGAAATTGGTTTAACTTATATTTTTGGTATAGGTAATAGTAGCGCAGATAAGATTTTAAAAGAAACAGGTATAAGTCCTGACACAAGAGTCAAGGATTTGACAGATGATGAAGTTGCTAAACTTCGTGAAACAATCGATAAAAACTTTACAGTAGAAGGTGACCTTCGTCGTGAAGTTGCGCTTGACATAAAGCGTTTACAGGAAATCGGTTGTTATCGTGGAATTAGACACAGAAAAGGTCTTCCTGTTCGTGGTCAAAGAACAAAAACAAATGCTCGTACACGCAAAGGTCCAAGACGTACAATGGCTAATAAAAAGAAGTAAAAAGGAGGGATTAGCGTAAATGGCTAAGGTAGCAACGAAAAAAAGAACTAATAAACGACGTGAACGTAAAAACATAGAAAAAGGCGCGGCGCATATCCGCAGCACCTTTAACAATACGCTTGTAACTATCACAGACGTAGCAGGTAATGCTATTTCATGGGCAAGTGCAGGTGGCTTGGGCTTTAAAGGTTCAAGAAAAAGCACTCCTTACGCAGCACAAATGACAGCAGAAACTGCTGCAAAGGCTGCTATGGAGCATGGTATGAAATCAATCGAGGTTTTTGTTAAGGGTCCAGGGTCTGGTCGTGAAGCTGCAATTCGTGCGCTTCAAGCAGCAGGTCTTGAAGTTAACTTAATCAAAGACGTAACCCCGATTCCTCATAACGGTTGTCGTCCACCGAAAAGACGTCGTGTGTGATTTTATAATACAGGAGGTGTAAGCGTAATGGCTAGATATACAGGTCCCGTTTGCAGACTTTGCAGACGTGAAGGTTTAAAATTGTTTTTAAAAGGCGAAAGATGTTATACAGATAAATGCGGAATTCAACGCCGTGCATATGCACCAGGCCAACATGGTCAGGGCAGAAAGAAGATGTCTGAATATGGTATGCAGCTTCGTGAAAAGCAAAAATGTCGTCGTTACTATGGCGTTTTGGAAAGCCAATTCGAGAAATACTTTGAAATGGCTAATAAAAAGGTTGGCGTAACGGGTGAAAACTTGCTTACAATATTAGAGAGCCGTTTGGATAACGTTGTGTATCGTTTAGGTTTTGGTACATCTCGTCCAGAAGCTCGTCAGCTTGTTACTCATGGTCACTTTACTATTAATGGGAAAAAGGTGGATATTCCTTCTTATCTTGTTAAACCGGGTGAAGTTATCACTGTTAAAGAGGCAAGCAGAGGCTCGGAAAAAATCAAAGCAGTTTTGGAAGCTACTGCATCAAAAGCAATTCCAAAATGGTTAGATTTAGACCGCAACACACTTTCAGCTAAGGTTGTTGCATTGGCAGATAGAGAAGATATCGACCTGCCACTTGAAGAGCATCTTATCGTTGAGTTGTATTCTAAGTAATATTTGCCCTCATACAGTTTAAACAAAATATGATTAGAGGAGGGTTCTAATAATGATAGAAATTGAAAAACCAAAAATTGAATGTGTTGAGCTTAGTCCTGAAGGCAACTATGGTAGGTTTGAGGTAGAGCCATTAGAGCGTGGATATGGTATGACGCTTGGTAATTCCTTGCGCCGAATACTTCTTTCATCACTACCTGGTGTTGCGGTGTCTTCTGTTAAAATTGATGGTGTGTTGCATGAATTTTCAACAATACCTGGCGTTAAAGAAGATGTTACAGAGATTATCCTTAACATAAAAGACCTATGTGCAAAGCTTTACAGCGATGGCCCTAAGGTTGTTTATATTGAAGCCGAGGGTGAGGGCGAAATTTGCGCTCGTCACATAAAAGCTGATGCTGATGTTGAGATTTTAAATGGTGACCTACACATTGCAACTTTAAACGAAGATGCGAAATTGTATATGGAAATCACAATCAACAGGGGCAGAGGTTATGTATCTGCAGAGAAAAACAAGGTTACAAATCAAGGCATAATCGGCACTATCCCGGTGGACTCAATCTTTTCACCGGTGCGCAAGGTGAACTATGCGGTTGAAAATACTCGTGTAGGTCAAGTGACCGACTATGATAAGCTAACTCTTGAAGTTTGGACAGATGCTACAATTAGTCCAGACGATGCAATTTCGCTTGGTGCTAAGATACTTAGCGAACACTTAAATCTGTTTATTGACCTCACAGACGAGGCAAGAAATACAGAAATTATGGTTGAAAAAGAAGATTCCAAAAAGGAAAAAGTTCTTGAAATGACTATTGAAGAGCTTGACCTGTCTGTTCGTTCATATAATTGTTTAAAGCGTGCGGGCATTAACACAGTTGAAGATTTGACTAATCGTTCAGAAGAAGATATGATGAAGGTTCGTAACCTTGGTCGCAAATCTTTGGAAGAGGTTATTTTAAAGCTTCGCGCCTTTGGTATGGATTTAACAACTGAAGAAGACTAAAATTAGAAGGAGGCAAATACAATGGCGGTAAATAGAAAGTTTAATATGCCGACTGACCAACGTATTGCTATGCTAAGAACCCTTACTACTCAGCTACTTGAACACGGTAGAATTGAAACAACCGTTACTCGTGCTAAGGAAGTAAGAAGCACAGCGGAAAAAATGGTTACGCTTGGTAAGACGAATACTTTACATTCAAGAAGGCAAGCTCTTAGCTATATTACTAAGGAAGATGTTGTTAAAAAGTTATTTGACGATATCGCTCCTAAATATGCTGAAAGACAAGGTGGATACACAAGAATAATGAGAATTGGACCTCGTCGTGGCGACGCTGCTGAGATGGCTCTAATCGAATTAGTATAATAATATTGGCGCTGACTGCAAATCCTTATGGGTTTAGGTCAGCGCTTGTTTTAATTGCTATGAAATTACTCTAAAAATTTATGTATAATATAAAACACTAAGTAATTTCATTACGCAAGCAATCTTCACCCCATTTAGGGGCTCGCTTGCAAGCAAGTTGCTTTGCAACTTTTTTAAATAAATTGGTTGACTATTTTTTCTCAAAGATATATAATAATTACATTATGTTTAAAGGGAGTTGTAAAAATGAAAAAGAGTATATTATTTGTTTTAGTAATAATAACAGCAATGCTATTGTCAATGGGGTTATTTGCATTTAACATCAGCGCAGCACCAGAAGCAACACCAGCACCTGCACCAGAAGCGCAAGCACCAGAAGCGCAAGCGCCACAAGCGCCACAAACACTTATGAATACAAAAATTAATTTTGACGGTTCGGCGGTTACAACATACAAAATGGAAGTTGACCCATCGCTAATAGAAAAAATGCCAAATTTCGTTGAAACAATTACAAAACAGGTTGAAAAATCTGGTTACACTGTGGAGCTTTTAGACACAGACGGCAAAAAGGTACTTGTATTAACAAAGGTTATTAAAAAAGGCGAGAAGCTTACATTTGCTCCTCCAGGACAAGACACAGAGGATTTTGATTTTGTTGTAATTAAAGGCTTTTTTAGCACGATGTATATAGCGAGTGCAAGGTTTGATATGCGTGGATACCCAGAATCTCAAGAGCTTATGAAGTTTTCGTTTGAAGCACCAATTAAGCCAAAATACAGCAATGCACAGGTTCAAGAAAAAGGTGGAGCGTTAAGCTTATGGTCGGTTGTTGGTGGCTCAGCTAACCCAATTAACTATGTTGTAACTGTACCTAATGTTATAAACATTGTAATTGTACTTTTAATACTTTTAATTTTAATATTTGTTGTTTATATGATAATATTATCAAACAAAAAGAAAGCAATGGCTGATTTATCCGAAGAAGAGTATGGCGTAGATGATGATTTAGTTGCAGTTGATAGCGAGGAAGACCCATATACTGAAATGACACAAGAAGAAATTGATGCAGACATAGAAGAAACAGATAAAAAGGATAAAGAATAATATTTGTGAGCATAGATAAATTATATCTATGCTCATTTTAAATTTGTAATATATCTGTAATTGTATTTTTCTAAGTTATGTATTATAATATAATTGTAAGATTAGAAATACATAGGGGTGTAAAATATGAAAACAAATAAAATTATTGTACTTATAATTGCATTTATGCTTGCATTTTGCGTTGTTGCAAGTGCATCGCCTGATGTTGTATGGTCTGGTGATGGTGGCAATGTTGGAGATATTATAGTTATAACTAATCCTCCTACTGATAAGTCAGCTACTTTTGATAAGTCATACATTATTTCAGGCTATGGTAGAGAGGGCGCAACAGTTACTATTTACGAATATTCTGGTGACGTTTACACGAGAACTCCTTACACATGGCAAATAGGCGCAAGTGGTTTGTTTTTTAAGAGAATAGAGCTTAACAAAGGCGAAAACATACTTCTTTGTAGGGCGGAAAATGGTAACGGTGCTTACCAAATAGCTAAACTGGAAATAACGTATCTTGGCACAGGCTTTTCAGATATGCTAAGAGGCATTTCAGTAGACATTAACAACCTTTTTTAAGGTGCAGTTGTGCTTAGGGAGTTGAGTTTTTGAGAAAAGAAAAGATTAAATCAATTATCCTTTTTATACTAATAATAAACTGCCTGCAATTGACAGGTCAAATATGGTTTGATAAAAAATTATGGCCTTCTGGCTATAATTTTTTTAATTCGCTCACAAATGTTCCGATAGTGAGCGATTTTTTGAAGGTTTTACCTTTTGGAAATGCAAATGAACAAGCGGATAACCTGTATTCAAGCATTACAAGACCAAAAAAGATTATTGTTAGTGGCGGAGGGGCAAGAGAAGTATATTATAGCAATCAAAAACAGTATGGAGATGTAATTTTACTTGCTGATAAAATAAAGACAAGTCTTTTTAAGGCAACGTCACCACGCTTTGAGGCTTTAACAAAAGAGGAGTGGCAGGGCTTTTTAAAGGGTAAGTCAATCTATATTGATTATGGCTTTAATATTGATATGAGTATTATGGCAAAGTCCTATGGTGGTGGGGTTAATGCTCCATTTAGTCAGCTTGGAATTGTTTCTGGCATAGTAATTACTGCGGATACTGTAACCAATTCTGTTATTGTGTGTGCAAAGGATAATAAAACAGGGAATATGTCGAAATTTTGGTCAGATTTTAAAGGGGACGAGCTTACAAAATATATAGAGGGCCTAACCTTTGGCAAGCAACAAAGCCAAGCCTTTGCATTTGAGCTTAACCTTGATAGAGCCCCACAAGGGATAGATATAAAGCGAAAGGTTTTTTTAGAGCCTCTTGTGCTTTTGCCGATGAATGCAAGCAATATGCCTAAAATAAATATAGCCAATCCCTTAAAAAAGGAAGGCTCGGCAGTAGGGCAAAAGGTTGCAGATAATATTGTTGCTGCATTTGGGTATGCCCCAAGCTCGCTAAGGAAGTCTATTATGCAAGACGGGGTTACAAGCTATGTTGAAAATAGCGCAACTATTAAAATATATCCAAGTGGGCTTGTTGAGTATAATGCAATTAAAACCGACAAGGGAATTAGGATTGAAAATGCCAAAATAGAGCCAAATCAAATAGTAAATTCGATAGCGAAAATAGCAAGAGATGTGTGGAAAAAAGCAGGAGTAACCCAGCCACCAGATATGTCGCTTGTATCAGATTTAGTAGAGCAAAAAAGTGGAAAATATATAGTTGAAATGAATTACACAATTGAGGGGATTCCTGTTATTACACAGTTTTCTTTGGCAGAGCCAATGTACAATGCCTTGTATGCAGAGGTGCAGGACGGCTATATAAAGCGTTTTAGAATAGTTCTTAGGACGTTTTCAGTAACGGGCGAAAAGGTGCAAAGCACACCTGTGCTTGTTGCCATAGATAATTTGTTCAAAATGTATGGACAAGGAGGCACAGAAACTAAAATTAACGATATTTTTCAGTGCTATTCCTCAGAAGGTGGCGACACAAGTGTTGCGCAATGGGGTGTTGAATTGTCTAATGATAAGGGTATTATAATAATTCCTTCCCAATAATGTGATTTAAGAGGTGAAAATAATGGAGTGGCAAAGGGTAAAATCTATATTAATAGGTGTCTTTGTTGTGGTAAACATATTTTTAATTATAAGCTATATGGGTGGCATTAAAACAGGTGTCACAATTGATAACCAAACTGTGCTTAATGCCATAGCTGTGCTTGGTAAAAACAATGTGTCGATTGACGAAAGGCTTATACCACGACGAACAGACGATATTCGTATGTTCGATGCTGTAAATCAATTTGAATCACCAAAGGCAGTGGCAGAATTTGCCTATCAAAATGCGCAAAAATTAAATTTAGACTATTTTAACCCACAAAACGTGGTGCTTGCCGACACAACCTTTCAATATGTCGCACCAGCTGGCGAAAGAATAAAAGGACTTGAAAAATTAGATGCAGATTCTGCAAAGAAATATGCAGAAGGGGAAATAAAAAAATTAGGGCTGTGTTTAAACACTCGCTGTGAAAGCTCGGTAGTCCCAAAGGACGATAGCTTTGTGGTGAAAATTTCACCTGTGTATGAGGGGAAAAGAATTTTGGACAGCAATATATATGTGGAAGTTGGAAACACGGGGATTAAAAAAATATTTGGTCAAAACTGGCTTTGTGATAACATAATAGACGGTGGTATTACTAATGTTATACCAGTTACAGAAATATTAATTAACTTTGCGACAAACCCATTAAGGGATAAAACGGGCGCAGTTCAAATAACAAAATTAGATATTGGCTACTTTTTGGGCAACCGTGGTGGCGAAAAAAGGACGGTAACAGCTGTTCCTGTTTGGCGAATTATAACCGATGAGGGCAAAAGTTACTATTTTGACTCGAGAAATGGCGATTTATTGTAGTAAATGGCGATTTATTGTAGGAAATTTTATTGACAAAATCGTTAATTTTAGATACAATACTTTTTAGACAAATAAGAGAATTATTGAAAGGAGAAATAAAATGATTTATTCACACGAAGTAGAACAAATGTGTATGGTTGCAAAGGGTGCTAATCACGGTCCTGCTCCTATACCACAAGAAGGTGCTTGGACAAAGTCAAAAGAAATAAGCGACATAAACGGCTTTACACACGGTGTAGGCTGGTGTGCACCACAACAGGGGGCTTGTAAGCTTTCTCTAAACGTAAAAGGTGGTATTATCCAAGAGGCATTAGTTGAAACAATTGGTTGCACAGGTATGACTCACTCGGCAGCTATGGCAGCGGAAATTTTAACAGGTAAAACAATATTAGAAGCATTAAACACAGACTTAGTATGTGATGCAATTAACACAGCAATGCGTGAATTGTTCCTTCAAATAGTTTATGGTAGAACACAATCTGCATTTTCAGAGGGTGGACTTCCAATAGGCGCAGGCCTTGAAGATTTAGGTAAAGGTTTAAGAAGCCAAGTAGGCACAATGTACAGCACAATTGCCAAAGGCACAAGATACTTAGAAATGGCAGAGGGCTATGTTACAAGGCTTGGTCTTTCAGAAGAAGACGAAATAATCGGCTATGAATTTGTACAAATGGGCAAAATGATGGAATTCATAAAAAAAGGCATTTCGGCTGATGAAGCACTTAAAAAATCAACTGGTAACTATGGTAGGTTTGCAGATTCTGCTAAATACATAGATCCAAGAAGCGAATAGGAGGGTTAAGATAATGGCTATTTTTGAAAGCTACGAGCGTAGAATAAAACAAATCAATGAAACATTAAACAAATACGGTATAGCAAATTTAGAAGAAGCAGAGAAAATCTGCACAGATAAAGGTCTTGACGTTATCAATACTGTAAAAAGTATTCAACCTATTTGCTTTGAAAATGCTTGCTGGGCATACCTTGTAGGCGCTGCAATAGCAATTAAAAAGGGTTGTGTTAACGCTGCTGACGCTGCTGAAGCAATTGGTGAGGGCCTTCAAGCTTTCTGTATTCCAGGTTCAGTTGCAGATGATAGAAAAGTTGGTATTGGTCATGGTAATTTAGGGGCAATGCTTTTAAGAGAAGAAACATCTTGCTTTGCTTTCCTTGCAGGTCACGAATCATTCGCTGCTGCTGAGGGTGCAATCGGTATCGCAAGAACTGCTAACACTGTTAGAAAAACACCTCTACAGGTTATTTTAAATGGTCTTGGCAAGGATGCTGCTCAAATTATTTCAAGAATAAATGGTTTTACATATGTTGAAACTGATTTCAATTATGCAACAAGTGAGCTTACAATAGTAAGGGAAAAAGCTTATTCAAACGGTGAGCGTTCAAAGGTTAAATGCTACGGTGCTAACGATGTTCGTGAGGGCGTTGCTATAATGCATAAGGAAAAGGTTGATGTATCAATTACTGGTAACTCAACTAATCCAACAAGGTTCCAACACCCAGTTGCTGGAACATACAAAAAAGAATGCTTAGAACAAGGCAGAAAATTCTTCTCTGTTGCATCTGGTGGTGGTACAGGAAGAACACTTCACCCAGATAATATGGGCGCTGGTCCTGCTTCTTATGGTATGACAGACACAATGGGACGTATGCACTCAGATGCACAATTCGCTGGTTCTTCATCAGTTCCTGCACACGTTGAAATGATGGGGCTTATCGGAATGGGTAACAATCCAATGGTTGGTGCGACAGTTGCTGTTGCAGTTGCTATCGAACAATCTGCTAACAAATAAAATATAAATATTTAAAAAAGCCTCAAATTATTTGGGGCTTTTTTGGTATCATAGGTGTATATGGAAAAATTATTAGAAATTTTAAACAATATTATAGAAAATAATGAATTAATCCTTTTGGTGCTATCAAACAAAAGGAATTCTGACGATATGCCTAAAAAGGTGAACGTAACAGCGTTTGCTACAAAGGGCGTGTTTAGCTATCAGTTTGCAAATCATTTTGAAAAAAAAGTTACACATTATAATAAAACTGTGGCAGAAGTTGTAGACGAGGTAATAAGTCTGCTTGCAAGCTATAAAAATGTTTCAATTTATTCTGCAAATGCAGATTATCAGGTGCTTTGTGGCAAAAATGGAAATGTGAATATTAAAAAAACTGCGCCCACAAAAAAATTAGAAAATAATATCGAGCATAATAAAAAGAAAAATTATATTTTGCAGGATATGACCAAGTATGATTTTTTAATAGAGCTTGATATTATGACGGTTGATGGCAAGGTTAAGGCACAAAAATATAATAAATTTGTTCAAATAAATAAATATTTAGAAATTATTTCACATAGTATTAATACACTGAAAAAAGAAAAGACGATTAATATTATAGACTTTGGTTGTGGAAAGGCTTATTTGACCTTTGCACTATACTATTATTTATGCGAGGTACAAGGGCTTGACGTTAAAATAATAGGTGTGGACTTAAAGCAGGACGTAATAAACCTTTGCAATGACCTTGCAAGCAAGCTTGGATACGAAAAAATGGAGTTTGTAAATGGCGATATTAAAGATTTTAATTCAAGCGACGATATAGATATGGTTATTTCCCTCCACGCCTGTGATACTGCAACAGATGAGGCGATTATAAAGGCGATAGAGTGGAATAGTAAGGTTATAATTGCTGTTCCGTGTTGTCAACACGAGCTTTTTAGTAAAATGAATAACGAAATTTTCAAGCCAGTTCAGCAATATGGCATTTTAAATGATAAATTAGCAACAATTATAACAGATAGTATTCGTGGGCTTGTGCTACAAATAAAGGGATATAATGTTAGCATAATGGAATTTACCCCACTTGAACACACAGCGAAAAATGTTTTAATCCGTGCAGAATACACAGGTAAACCCGACAAAAAAGCACAAGAACAGTATAAGAACTTAACAGAATTTTGGGGAGTGCGCCCATATATCGAAAAAATAATAGAATAAAAATTTTAGGTAACGCCCCCTGTGTCGTTCCGAAATACAAAAAAAGGACGACAATTTGTCGTCCTTTTAAATATGCTTTTTATAAATCTACCTTTGGCAGATTATTCATACTAACCTCTGCATCGGCTGGAACATAGTCAAGGTCGCCAATTCCACCTGCCATATAGCTTTGGTAAGCTGTCATATCGAAGTAACCATTTCCACTTACGTTAATAAGTATAACCTCGGATTTTCCCTCTTCCTTACATTTCAAGGCTTGGTTTATAGCAGCCTTTATAGCGTGTGCAGACTCTGGCGCAGGGATAATTCCCTCAGCACGTGCAAACATAACGCCTGCCTCATATACCGAGCGTTGACCGTATGCCTCTGCCTCGATAAGCCCCTCGTGGTACAATTGGCTAACAATTGCAGAATCACCGTGGTAACGAAGTCCACCTGCGTGGTTAGGTGCTGGCATAAAGTCGTGACCTAATGTGTACATCTTTGTAATAGGCGCAACCTTTGCTGTATCACCATAATCGTAAGCAAAAATACCTTTTGTTAATGTTGGGCAAGCCTCTGGCTCTACTGCAACAGCACGAAGCTTTTTGCCATTAAATTTATCCATCAGGAATGGGTTTGCAATTCCGTTAAAGTTACTTCCACCACCACAGCAAGCATAAATAACATCTGGGTATTCGTCAATCATTTCTAATTGCTTTTTAGCTTCAAGACCGATAACTGTTTGGTGAAGTGCAACGTGGTTAAGCACGCTACCGAGTGAATAATTTGTGTCAGCGTTCATAGCTGCAACCTCAACAGCCTCACTAATTGCCATACCGAGTGAGCCATCAGAGTTAGGGAACTTTTTAAGGAACTCTCTGCCTGAATTTGTTGTGTCGCTTGGGCTTGCTATAACATTTGCGCCGAAAACCTCCATAAATGTACGTCTGTGAGGCTTTTGATTGTAGCTAACCTTAACCATATAAATTAAAAGGTCAAGACCAAAATGTTGGCACGCCATAGAAAGCGCACTACCCCATTGACCTGCACCTGTTTCTGTTGTAAGGCGTTTCATTCCCTCTGCTTTGTTATAGAATGCCTGTGCAAGCGCAGAATTTAGCTTGTGGCTTCCTGTTGCGTTGCCACCCTCATACTTATAGTAAATTCTTGCAGGTGTGTCAAGCGCCTTTTCAAGCTCTACCGCACGGAAAAGTGGAGTGCAGCGATATGATTTATACAAATCACGAACCTCTGTTGGAATGTCTATGTATCTGTCGCTCGATACCTCTTGCATAATACATTCCATTGGGAATATTTGTTTAAGCTCGTCTGGGGTAACCTCTTTGCCTGTCATTGGGCTGATGTATGGTGCTGGTTTGTTTGGCATATCTGCAAGGATATTGTACCATTGCTTTGGAATTTGGTCCTCCGGAAGGATGATTTTCCTAACGTCATTTTTGTTCATTTTCTTGACATCTCCTCTAATAAAATTTTACAGAGTAAAAAATAAAAGTCGAGCTAAAAGCCCGACTAAATGTGTTTTGTTTAGTGGCTAATCTCATTTGAAAACTATTCTATTCTCATCTCTACTCTGCTAACTAAAATTTTATCAAAAAAATATAGAATTGTCAACTAATTTAATTGATTTATGGATAATGGTGTTATATAATGTGTTGAGTAATTATATATATAATGCAAAGATAGAGTAGTTTGCAATGATAGGAGGATTTGCTATATGAACGAAGTAAAGGAATTTCAAATAGGAAAGTGTCGGATTGAATTAATTGTACCATACAAAAATAAAGATTTAAAACATTCAATAGAGAATAATATTAATGCATATGATGAAGATGGTTTGTTATTATGGAATATATCTGAATTACTTAAAACTTATTCTGATAAAAACGGATTGCGTTATGATAAAGATATGTATTTTGATATTAGAATACTAGATAATGAGAATATTTTTTGCATTGGCTTTATAAATCACTGCGAAATTGATTTAAAGTCTAAGAAAATAATTAGACTAGCGAATAATAAATAAGTATTATATTTAATAATAGTAATCGTTGACAAACAAAAAAAAATATATTATAATTACTTTAACAGTTTAGCAAAGTAAAGTGAGGTTAAAAATTATG
>CAYVWT010000004.1:39830-46690 GCA_964455565.1 uncultured Clostridiaceae bacterium
ATATATTATAATTACTTTAACAGTTTAGCAAAGTAAAGTGAGGTTAAAAATTATGCTTAAATGGAAAACACATACACCAGAGGGTGCGCTTGACATTTTGGAGAATGAATGTGCCTTAAAACGTGACGTTGAGGGTAGAATAAAAAATATATTTAGTTCACATGGTTATTTCGAGGTGCAAACCCCGACCTTTGAATTTTACGATGTTTTTGCAGATGAAAGTGGAGAGGTTGACCAAACCTCTATGATGAAATTTTTTGACAGAGAGGGCAGAATTATGGTTCTTCGCCCTGATATAACAACGCCTATCGCTCGCCTTGTGGCTACAAAATTGCAGGATGCAGTTCTGCCAAAGCGAATAAGCTATATTGGAAGTGCGTTTCGTGACGGTGATGCCCACGCAGGCGCAATTCAAAAGGAATTTACACAAGCAGGGGTAGAGCTTATAGGTCAAAACTCACCAGAGGCAGATGCCGAGGTTATAGCTGTTACAATTAAGGCACTTTTAGATGTTGGGCTTACTGAATTCCAAATTGACATTGGTCAAGCTGAATTTTTCAAGGGCATTATGCAACAAACAGGGCTTGATGATGATGCAATAGAGAAAATGCGCCAGCTAATTGACGGAAAAAGCTTTGTGGGAATACAGGAATTAGTTGATGAATATAAAATTGAGGAAAATTTGAAACAGCTTATTTTAGAGCTTCCAAACCTTTTTGGTGGAATGGATGTTATTGAAATAATTAAGGATAGACCTCTTGGAGAGCAGGCGAAAAAAGCGCTTGATAATTTAATTGAAGTGTATAATATTTTAATTGATTATGGCTATGGAAAATATATTTCGATAGATTTGGGTATGGTACAGGGGCTAAATTACTACACAGGCATTATAATTAAAGGCTTTACACGAGGTGTTGGCTTTCCTGTTTGTGGTGGGGGCAGGTATGACAACCTTATAGGTGAATTTGGCAGCGCTATTCCTGCAACAGGCGTTGCAATAGGCATTGAAAGGTTAATTTCTGCGCTTCGTCATAGTGGCGTTAAATTTGAAAGTTCTCCTGAAATACACACGCTTATTTGCTATGAAAAATCACGCTCTACTGCGTTTAAAATTGCAAATGGTTTGCGCTGCAGTGGGCTTTGCGTTGAGATGTGGCTTGGTGGCGATAATGCAGAGGAATATGCAAAACAAAAAAATATTGGTGGCATTGTAAAGGTAATAGATGATGAAAACATTGATATAATAAATTTGAAGGATGGAATTACCACTCGCACATCTATTTTTGATTTGCTCGGAGGGGAAAATATATGAGGTATTTAACAATAGCGCTTGCAAAGGGCAGGCTTAGTGAATTATCTGTAGAAATATTTGAAAAAATTGGGCTTGATTGCTCAGAAATGAAAGAAAAATCACGCAAATTAATTTTTACCGATGAAAAAAATAAGCTTAAATTTATTTTGGTAAAAGCAACTGATGTGCCAACCTATGTTGAATATGGCGCAGCAGATATTGGAATAGTTGGAAAAGATACCTTGCTTGAAGAGGGAAAAAATCTATACGAGGTGCTTGATTTAAAATTCGGTGCCTGTTCTATGTGCGTTTGTGGCTTTGCAGGAAGCAAAATCCCAAGTGGTTTTATACGAGTTGCTTCAAAATATGTTAACATTGCTCGGGATTATTTTTCGTCGAAAAAAGGGCAAACAATTGAAATTATAAAGTTAAATGGCTCGGTTGAGCTTGCGCCACTCATTGGGCTTTCAGAGGTAATAGTTGACATCGTGGAAAGTGGGAAAACCTTAAAAGAAAATGGACTTGACGTTATAGAGGAAATTTGCAAAATATCTGCAAGGCTTGTGGTAAATAGAGTTAGTATGAAAATGGAGAAAACTCGCATAATGGATATTGTGGATAAGGTGGCGGAGCAAATTTAAGAGGAATTTGCAATTCCTCTTAAATTGCTCCGCAGGAATTTATTGCACCACCGAACATTTCGCCTTTGGCGAAAACGGTGATGTGCATTCGTACCATTTATACGCCTTATCTGGCTCACGGTAATTGCGTTGTTATATTTTGTGGAATTTTGTGAGCCAGAAAGGCTAATGGTACTTAAAATGATAACTATAATTGACTACGGCGTTGGAAACCTGCGTAGCGTGGAAAAAGCAATTCAATTTTTAGGCTATGAGGCGCAGGTGACGGACGATTTAAAAACTATTGAAAATGCAGAAAAGTTAATTTTGCCAGGGGTTGGGCATTTTGGCGAATCAATGGGAAAATTGAAAAGCCACGGGCTTGACAGCCTTTTAAAGGAAGTTGTGCAAAAAAATACGCCACTACTTGGTATATGCTTAGGGCTTCAAATGCTTTTTGATTATAGCGAGGAAAGTGACACAGCAGGGCTTGGAATATTAAAGGGCGATATTGTGAAAATTCCAAACACAGGTCTTAAAATTCCTCAAATTGGTTGGAATTCACTCGACATAAAGGGTGGCAGGCTTTTTGAGGGAGTACAGGATAAAAGCTATGTCTATTTTGTTCATTCATATTATTTAAACAGTAAAGATAAAAATATTGTAAACGCAACGGTAGATTATAGCGCAACCCTTGATGTTGCAGTTGAAAGTGGAAATATTTTTGCAACACAATTTCACCCAGAAAAAAGTGGTAAAATTGGGCTTTCAATTTTGAAAAATTTTGTGGAGGTAAATGTAGATGACGATATATCCGGCGATTGATATGCTTGGAGGCAAATGTGTGAGATTAACACAGGGTAGATATGATGACAGCACAGTGTATGGCGAAAACCCTGCCGATGTTGCGAAGGAATGGGAACAAAAGGGCGCAAGCTGGCTTCATATTGTGGACCTTGACGGAGCAAGGGCAGGCGAGCCTGTTAATTTAGAAGCGATTAAAAATATAATAAAATCCGTCAGCATACCTATTCAATTAGGTGGTGGTATTCGCACAATGGAGCATATAGAAACCCTTATTTCTATGGGCATAAGCAGGGTTATACTTGGAACCTCAGCAGTTAAAAATAGACAGCTTGTATTAAATGCAGTAGAAAAATTTGGCGATAAAATTGCAGTTGGCATTGATGCAAAGGATGGATATGTTGCCATTAGTGGCTGGGAACAGGTTAGCGAATTCAAGGCGGTAGAATTTGCTAAAATAATTGAGGCTTGTGGCGTTAAAACTATAATATACACAGATATTGCAACAGACGGAATGTTAACAGGTCCAAACCTTGAGGCAATGAGCGAAATGGCAAATGAGGTTTCGATAAATGTTATTGCGTCAGGTGGCGTTGGTAAGCTTGATGATGTTAAAAATTTAATTCCAACAGGTGTAAGTGGCGCAATTATCGGCCGTGCATTATATGCCGGAAAATTGAATTTGGAGGACGCAATATGCTTGCAAAGCGAATAATACCCTGCCTTGATGTACATAATGGTAGAGTGGTTAAGGGAGTAAATTTTGTTAATTTGCGTGATGCTGGTGACCCTGTTGAAATAGCAGCAGAGTATGACAAGGCAGGCGCAGATGAACTTGTTTTTTTGGATATAACCGCATCGAGTGATGCCAGAGGCATTGTGCTTGATATGGTAAAAAGGGTTGCAGAGCAGGTTTTTATTCCATTTACCGTTGGTGGTGGAATTAGGACGGTAGACGATTTCCGTGACATACTTCGTGAGGGTGCAGATAAAATTTCTGTAAATTCTGCGGCGATAAAGCGCCCAGAGCTTATTTCTGAGGCGGCTGATAAATTCGGTAGCCAATGTGTTGTGCTTGCAGTTGATGCAAAAAGGCGCAAAGATGGCGAGGGCTGGACAGTTTATTTAAACGGTGGACGAGTGGACACAGGCATAGATGCAGTTGAATGGGTTTATGATGCTGTAAAACGAGGTGCAGGGGAAATACTGCTAACAAGTATGGACTGTGACGGAGTAAAGCAGGGCTATGATAATTTGCTAAATAGGGCAATTTCAGATGCAGTTAACGTTCCTGTTATAGCCTCTGGTGGAGCGGGGACTATGGAGCATTTTTATGATGCACTAACAGTAGGTGGCGCAGATGCAGCCCTTGCGGCAACATTGTTTCACTATAAAGAGATGGAAATAAATGATTTAAAAAGATATTTGGCAAGTAAAAACATACCAGTAAGATTATAGGAGGAAAAGAAAATGAAACTCAATTTTGATGAAAAAGGTTTAATTCCAGTTGTAACACAGGAATATAGAACTGGCGCAGTATTAATGCAAGCGTATATGAACGAGGAAAGCTTAAAGCTAACGCAGGAAACTGGCAAGGCTACATATTTTAGCAGAAGCCGTGATAAAATATGGGTAAAGGGCGAGGAAAGTGGACATTTTCAATATGTAAAAGAAATTCTTGTAGATTGTGACGAGGATTGCCTTTTAATTAAGGTGGAACAGGTTGACTCGGCGTGCCACACAAATAATTATTCTTGCTTTTATCGTAAATTAGACGGTGAGCAGGTCGATGTTAAAAAACAAGCAAGCCCAAATATTTTGTATGAGGTATATGACGTAATTTGCGATAGGCTTATAAACCCAAAAGAGGGAAGCTATACAAATTATTTGTTTGAAAAAGGCATAGACAAAATGTGTAAAAAGGTTGGAGAAGAGGCAGCCGAGGTTATTATTGGCGCTAAAAACCGTAGCAAAGAGGAAGTGCAATACGAAGCAGCCGACCTTATATTCCACCTTTGGGTAGTCTTAAAAGAAATTGGTGTTGAGCCAGACGATATATTTAGAGAACTTCAAAAAAGGCGTTAAGAGAAAAGTTGCGTAGGGAAATTACTAAGTATTATTTTTAATTATAGCAATTTTCCGAGTAATTTGCCAGCAATTAGGTAAATAAAAAATAGTCATTTTATCAAATAATTTCTTGTTATATTCCTGTTCTTTTTGCAGATATTATTAGTGTAATACAAATTATATTTAAAAAATAGTTTGTATAAGAACAGGAGGTGAAAATAAAATGGCTAACAAAACATTAGTTCCAGAAGCTATTGCTTCTCTTGATAAATTTAAGTACGAAGTTGCAAACGAGGTTGGAGTTACTCTAAACCCAGGTTACAACGGGGACATCACTTCTCGTGATGCTGGTAGAATTGGTGGTAATATGGTAAAGAAAATGATTCATCAGTATGAGCAAAACATTGCTAACAAATACTAATAATCTTTTCTTTAATATAAAAAAGCGGAGTGATTTTCACTTCGCTTTTTCTAATTTATAGGAAATTACGTAAAAGCTCGTAATTTCTGCGCTTCGGCGGAGTGAATCCGCCTATGCTTACGCTCGCGCGGCGAGTGGTAGTGTTCAAGAAAGCGCTACGCGCTCGAACACTTTTTCAAATATTTTATAAAAAAAATGCCACAAATATAAGTGGCAAAGTAAGATAAGAAGAATTTAGGGGAAATTGGTTAAGTGTAACAAGATTATTATTGTCAAAACTGTTGACAAATATGTAGAATACGATAAAATATATAAAAGGGGAAATTTACGTTGAGAGTGATTTCAGGAATAGCACGAGGACATAATTTAATTTCGCTTGAAGGTGATTTGACAAGACCAACTACCGACAGGGTAAAAGAGGCTATGTTTTCTATAATTCAAATGAATATTGCAGGTAGCGTTGTGCTGGATATGTTTGCAGGAAGTGGTGCGCTTGGCATAGAGGCATTAAGTCGTGGTGCGGTTTGGTGTGACTTTGTAGAGAATAACAAGCAGGCATCAGATGTTGTTCAAAAAAATATTGAAAAAACAAATTTGAAAGATATTTCAGCCTTGCATATTTTGAATGCGCAAAGTTTTGCCGAAAGGTGCAACAAAAAGTATGATGTGGTTTTTTTAGACCCCCCATATAAAAAAAGCTTGTGCGAGGAAGCTATGTCACTTTTAAAGGAATATGACCTTTTAAATGATGGTGCAATAATTGTTTGCGAAGCAAATTCAAATGAGGTTATAACGTCTACATACCCTGAAAAAAAACGGGCTAAATATGGCAACACAAAGCTTGTAATTTTTGAAAATAGGTGATTATTATTAAAAAAATAGCTGTATATCCTGGAAGCTTTGACCCATGCACTAATGGGCATTTAGACATTATAATTCGTTCGGCAAAGGTTTTTAATAAGTTAATTGTTGCAGTTCTAACAAATAACAGCAAAACGCCTGCGTTTTCCGTGGAGGAACGAATTGAAATGCTAAAAAGAGTTACAAATGGAATAAAAAATGTGGAATTTGATTCGTTTTCTGGTTTGCTTGCACAGTATATGCACGAAAAAAAGGCAAGTGTTATTGTAAGGGGGCTTCGTGCTGTTTCAGATTTTGAATATGAATTTCAAATGGCGCTAACTAACCATAAGCTTAACCCTGATGTTGAAACAGTTTTTATGACAACATCAAGTGATAATCTTTATTTAAGCTCCAGTATCGTAAAGGAAGTTGCAAGATTTGGTGGTTGCCTTGACGATATGGTGCCTTATGATATACAAAGAGATGTTTATATGAAATTTAATGGGGAGGGATAGAGAATTATGGAAACATTAGAATTAATTGATTCGTTAGAAGACGCTATCGACAGAGGAGTGGGGATACCGTTTGCAGGGAAATGTCTTTTGGATAAAGATGAACTGCTTGATATTATCCAAGAAATTCGTCTTAAAATGCCGGACGATTTAAAACAGGCAAAGTGGATAAAGGAAGAGCGCCAAAGGATTTTATTAGATGCGCAAAAAGAGGCAAATAACATAATCAAAACTGCCGAGGACAAGATTATCTCTATGATTAACGAAAATGAGATAACAAAAAAAGCAAATGAACAGGCAAC
>CAYVWT010000005.1:0-17671 GCA_964455565.1 uncultured Clostridiaceae bacterium
TTTTTGCGACGAAAATTTCGCCTGTGCAATAAATTCCTGCGGAGCATAATAGTTTGAAAGTGATTTTCTTTCAAATTATTTCTCCTTTAAAAGGCTTTTAAGCTCGTCCATAAAGGAATTTACGTCTTTAAACTGCCTGTAAACAGATGCAAAACGAACATAAGCAACCTCATCAATTGATTTTAATTTGTGCATAACAAGCTCACCAATTTGTCCAGACGAAACCTCACGCTCTAATGAATTGTGAATATTTGCCTCCACCTCGTCGATAACTTTTTCAAGCTGTTGTAATGAAACAGGCCTCTTTTCACACGCACGAAGCAGACCGTTTAAAAGTTTATCACGGTCGAACTGTTGGCGAGTTTTATCCTTTTTAACAACAATAAGTGGTATGCTTTCAACTTTTTCATAAGTAGTAAATCGCTTGCCACATTCTAAGCATTCACGCCTGCGCCTTATAGCACCACCATCTTCGGTAGAACGTGAGTCATTAACCTTGCTTTCAGGGTGTCCGCAAAAAATACAACGCATCAAATCACCTCATAATCTTTTGTTAACCATTATAACATATAATTTTATTTATGACAAATGTCTTATGTGCGTATCTACAATAATTATATCATCTCCAATTTTTTTTATGTTACACCACGGAATAACATAATCGTCACCCCTACCAAAAAGACCGAAAAAATTGCGACAACCAGGAACAATAATTGCTACAATTTTTCCATTGCAAACATCTACATCAACATCACAAACAAAACCAAGACGTCTGCCCTCGCAAACATCTATAACCTCTTTGTTTCTTAACTCCTGAAATCTGCTCATAAAGAAAACACCTCCATATTATAATATGAAAGTGAATGTCTTAAATATACTTTTTCATATGTGCAAGTGCGCTTTTTTCCAGCCTACTAACCTGTGCTTGGCTTATACCAATTTCGTCGGCAACCTCCATTTGAGTTTTGCCCTCGAAAAACCTTAGTGATAATATATGCTTTTCTCTTTCACCTAAGCGTTTCATTGCCTCTTTAAGTGATATTTCTTCAAGCCAATTATCGTCATGGCTTTTTTCGTCCCTAACTTGGTCCATAACAAATATTGCATCCCCACCATCGTGATATACTGGCTCGAATAGGGAAATGGGGTCTTGTATTGCATCAAGCGCCATAACGACATCTTCTTTTGGTAGATCAAGCTCTTTGGCGATCTCAGCAATTGTTGGTTCTTTGAAATTTTTAGTCGTCAAGCGTTCCTTAACTGCAAGCGCCTTGTATGCTGTATCACGAAGTGAACGGCTAACTCTTATGGAATTATTATCCCTAAGGTAACGCCGAATTTCGCCGATAATCATTGGAACAGCGTATGTTGAAAATTGAACATTCTGTGTAATATCAAAATTATCTATTGCCTTTATAAGCCCAATACAGCCTATTTGGAATAGGTCGTCAACATATTCACCCCTGTTGTTAAAACGCTTAATAACGCTAAGCACCAGCTTTAAATTGCCATTTATATATTGCTCCCTTGCCTGCTTGTCGCCCTGTTGGATTTTTGCAAAAAGTACTTTTTTTTCCTCTCTTGTTAAAACTGGTAGCTTCGCAGTATTTACTCCACAAATTTCGACTTTATTGATCATCATAAAAAAATACCTCCAAGGGATTTATACTCTACTTACAGTATCTCCCAAGGAGGTTCTTTTATTCAATTTATCATCTTTGAAATCTCTTTTTTTAGTCGACTAATTATGCGCTTTTCTAACCTTGAAATGTAGGATTGAGAAATACCAAGCATATCGGCTACTTCCTTTTGAGTTTTTTCCTCTGTGCGCCCAAGCCCAAAGCGTAATTCCATAATTTTTATTTCTCTTGAAGATAATTTTTTCATAGCAATTTGCAAAAGCTCACGGTCAACCTCTTCCTCAATGTTACGGTGAATGATGTCATTATCCGTTCCTAAAATGTCAGAAAGTAGCAGCTCGTTACCATCCCAATCGGTATTAAGTGGCTCGTCAATTGAAATTTCACCACGGGTGGAATTGTTTTTGCGCAGATACATTAAAATTTCGTTTTCAATACACCTTGAAGCGTATGTAGCAAGCTTAATGTTTTTTTCAGGGTTAAAGGTGTTAACTGCTTTTATAAGCCCAATCGTACCGATTGAAATTAAATCCTCAATATAAATTCCTGTGTTTTCAAACTTGCGAGCGATGTAAACAAAAAGCCTTAAATTGCGCTCAATTAACACCTGTTTAACCTTTGCATCTTCACCACCAAGCTTGTCTAAAAGCTCACGTTCTTCATCTGGCAATAGTGGTGGAGGGAGTGCCTCACTTCCACCAATGTAATGTACATCTTCTGCAAAAAGTCCTAAAAACCTTTGCCAAAGCTTTAATAAAAAAACCATTTTTCCTTTTCCTCCTATGCGAAAACTTGTGGATTTATTAGTGCAGAGTAGCTGTTATCAGAGGATAACCGTTCGGCATATATACCAATAATTGTGCCTCCTACTGATTCGTTATTTACCGTCACTTTATCTGGCTTAAAGCCAATTATTATACCATTTTTACTTCCAAGTGAACGAAATGGAATGAGCCGTAATCTGTTTTTGAAATCATTTTGATAAAGCTTTTCATAAATGCTTTCAAGTGGCAGCCTTTGCCGAAAAACATCACATAATTCATTAGGCAAAAGGCAACAAATGCTTTCAAATTCCACTACTATAACCGGTAGGTCGCTAAGTGGTTCATAAAGTGAATTGCCAGTATCTATAAGGCAATTTATACATGCACTTTTATTATCCATAAAAACTGAAAGGCTGGTAAATTTGCCCTCTCTTATTGCAAGCCTTTTGTAATATGAGGTTAATAAGGTTATGAAAATATATGCAATAACTGTTGATGTAACTAATATTTTTAACGTAAAATGCATTTTTGCATTTCCACTTGTAAAGCTCAAAATTGCGTATGCACTGCCACCAAAAACAAAGCTAACCAAATAAAAAACCCCTACTGCTCGTATGTAATTTTTGAATTTTTTAACGTCATACGTAATAGCCACAAGCACTAACGAAAATATTAGCTTACCCACAAAGCTGTAAATGAATTTTGCGCTTGGCAAAAACATAAATATTGCGTATATTGCACCAATAACACTCCCTAAAAAAAGCCGAGGGTTGGAGGAGTTTGACCTAATAATTCGCTTTGTTACAAATAAAAGTATAAAGTTTATTACAGCATTTAAAATAAATAATTCATCAATATAAACAATTGGCATAAGAATTCTCCCTTCCCACTTATTATATATAAATTATCAGAAAAAATTTGTCATAATATGAAACGACATAAAAATAAATTGGGCTTGTTGACTATTATTTGTCAACAAGCCCAATTTTCAATTTGAAGCCTTTATTTTAGCATCAAGGTGTCGCATTTCGTAGTATATAAAAATTGCAGTTATAAATGTGGAGAGCAAATCTGCAACTGGCGCTGCAAAAAGTAAACCGTTAAGCCCCCAAATAAGTGGCATAATAATTACCGCAGGAACAAGTGCGAATACCTGCCTTGAAATTGAAACCATTGTTGCAGATTTTGGCTTGCCAACTGCTTGAAAGTATGTAGAGCTAATCATTTGAAAGCCAATTAGAGGATATACTAAAAATACAATCCTTGTGGCTCTTGTGGCAAGCTTTATAAATTCTGTATCTTTATTATTGAAAAGCGAAACAATAAACTCTGGGAAAATTTCGCAAACTATAAACCCAACAGAAAGAATAACAGCGGAAAAAAAGTACGCTTTTATTAGACCTTCTTTAACACGTTCATACTTGCCAGCACCATAATTGTAGCCAATTATAGGCTGTAGCCCCTGCCCAATTCCGAAAATTGGCATATACACAACAGAGGCAATATTGTTAACCGTTCCCATAGCCGAAAGTGCAATATCGCCATACCCTACTCGTAGCTGGTCGCCATATTGCAAAAGTAATTTGTTGTAAAGCACAGTAACAAAACAGGTTCCAAATTGCAAGAAAAATTGCGAAGCACCAATTTCGGTTATATTCCATAATATTTTAAACTGAGGTTTTAAATGCCTAAAATGAAGGCGCAAGTCACTTTTTCTTGTTGAAAATATGTAAATTGCAAGAATGGAAGAAATTATTTGTGCTAATACTGTTGCGTAAGCACCACCACGAATACCAAGATTAAAGTAAAAAATAAATAGTGGTGCTAAAATAACATTAAGAACACCACCAACTATCATAGGAAGCATAGAAAGCATAGCGTTTCCCTCTCCACGCATACACGAGCTAAGCACAAAGCTAATTCCCAAAAACACAGTTCCCATAACGATTATCTCGAAATATTGCTTTGCAACAGGCAAAACCTCTGGGCTTGCGCCAAGCAAACGCAAAACATCATCAAGAAAAAACAAGCTTGCAAATGTAACAATTCCGGAAACAATTATTATCATTGTAAAGGTATTGCCTAAAATAAGTTCTGCTCGTTCCTTGTCTTTTTCGCCAATGGCAAAAGAGATTAAAGAGGTTGCACCTGTGCTTATCATATTTAAAAAAGCGAGGCATAATAGTACATAAGGGAAAACAACAGTAACGCCTGCAAGCCCAACAGTTCCTGTTGCAATGCCAATAAAATACCTATCTACTAAATTATATAATGCTGTTATTATCATACTAACTATTGAAGGAACAGATAATTCAAAAAGTAGCTTTTTGATATTATCGGTCCCGAGCCGATTAGAGCCACTCATAAGCATCCTCCATCTTTGATAGACCTGTCCACTAACCCAGACACGGCGGCAAAATCGGTATTTTTCCCACCGAACGTTCCCGCTGGAACCCACCAATACATAAAGTATTGGTGGAACCCATCTGAAACGCTCGGCAGAAAAAATCCTCGACTATCCGCTCGCACTGGGTTAGCGGACAGGTCTAATATATTTAATTTCGCAATCCAAAATATTATATGATATTTTTGCCAATTTGTCAAAGAAATAATTTTTAAATTTTGTGTTTAATTTATTATGAAACATTAGACAAAAAAGGTGTAATATGGTATAATGCTAAAAAAAGGTTGTATAATTTCCAATGAAGCAACATAAGATAGTTTGTACACATTAAGGACAGGGGGATTATAAAATGACTAATGAAAACTTGCGCTTGACAGAGCTACAACTCTATTTGTTTAATAATGGAACTAATTATTATGCTTATAGAATGCTTGGTGCACACAAGGGGAGCATTGAAGCAGTAGAAGGTTATTGGTTTTCTGTTTGGGCACCTAATGCTACTAACGTAAGTGTTATTGGGGATTTTAATGAGTGGAATCCATCGGCAAATGTAATGTATAAACATTCGAAATTTGGTGTTTGGGAGCTTTTTATTCCCAACGTTGGTACGAATGCCTTATACAAATTTTACATAGTAACAGAAAAAGGGGAGGCTATTTACAAAGCCGATCCATACGCATTTGCATCGCAGATACGCCCCGAAACAGCATCTGTAACTACCGAATTACACGATTATACTTGGAACGACAAGCGTTATATGAGCAAAGTCAAAGCACCATATGAAGAGCCATTTATGATTTATGAGCTTCATGCCGGTTCATGGAAGCACAATGAGGACGGAACGGTATATTCATATGTACAGCTTGCAGATGAGCTTATACCCTATATTAAAAAATTAGGGTACACGCATATAGAGCTTATGCCTGTTTGTGAATATCCATATGATGGTTCTTGGGGCTATCAGGTAACAGGATATTTTTCGGTAACAAGTAGGTATGGATGCCTAAATGATTTTAAATACTTAGTTGATAAATGTCATCAAAACGATATTGGTGTTATTATGGACTGGGTACCAGCACATTTTCCAAAGGATTCACATGGACTTGTAGAATTTGATGGAAGCTGCCTTTATGAATATGAAGATACAAGGCTTGGGGAACATATTGAATGGGGCACAAAGGTTTTTAATTATAAACGTAGCGAAGTTATTGCGTTTATGACATCTAATGCGATGTTTTGGTTTGATATTTTCCATATTGATGGGCTAAGGGTTGATGCTGTATCGAGTATGATTTATCTTAATTATAATCGAGATGATGGTCAATGGGTTCCAAATATGCATGGTGGTCAAGAAAATTTGGAAGCCG
Organism: uncultured Clostridiaceae bacterium; assembly: GCA_964455565.1. Taxonomy (GTDB): domain Bacteria; phylum Bacillota; class Clostridia; order Monoglobales; family Firm-18; genus CAYVWT01. Next base: position 6,176 of record CAYVWT010000005.1, read on the forward strand.
TTGAATTTATAAAAAATTTGAATAAAACAATATTTGAAAAATATCCACAAGCACTTATGATAGCAGAGGAATCAACTGCGTGGCCAAATGTTACAAAGCCTATACACGAGGGTGGGCTTGGCTTTAATTTTAAGTGGAATATGGGCTGGATGAATGATATATTGCGATATTTTTCTATGGATCCAATATATAGAAACTATAATCACAACCTGTTAACTTTTTCAATGTTTTATGCGTTTTCAGAGAATTATATCCTGCCATTATCTCACGATGAAGTTGTACATGGTAAATGTTCACTTTTAAATAAAATGAGTGGTGATTATAACCAAAAATTTGCAACACTCAGAGCATTTTATGGCTTTATGATGGCTCACCCTGGTAAAAAGCTAATGTTTATGGGTGGCGAATTTGGTCAGTTTATTGAGTGGAAATATGATTCCGAGCTTGACTGGAATTTACTTGATTTTGAAATGCATAGAAAATTAAGCTATTATGTTGAGTCGCTTAATAAATTTTATAAAGACGAAAAAGCATTATGGGAGAATGATAAAAATTGGGATGGCTTTAAATGGATAAACGTAACAGATAATGAAAAAAGTGTTATATCGTTTATTAGGATAAATAAGTCTAAGAGAGAAAAAATAATAGTTATTTGTAATTTCACACCGAACTATGTAAGTAATTATTCAGTAGGAGTTCCGAAAAAAGGAACATACGAGGAAATATTTAATAGTGACTATGAAATTTATGGTGGAACAAGTGTAACTAATTTTAAAGAAATAGTTACCCAAAAGCTTGAATGTGATGGGTTTGAAGACCGTATAACAGTTGATTTGCCACCCTTATCAACGGTTTTCTTTAAGATAAAAAAGTTGCAAAAAACCAACAAAAAGGCCTTGACTAATAAAGAGAAAAAATAATTGCAAATTTAATTTTTTAAAGGGGGAATTATAGTGATTTCAAAGGAATGTGTGGCAATGATTTTAGCCGGAGGGCAAGGTAGCCGGTTAGGTGTTCTTACAAAAAATGTAGCAAAACCCGCTGTACCTTTTGGTGCAAAATATCGAATAATTGATTTTGGACTTAGTAATTGTATTCATTCAGGCATAGACACTGTTGGAGTTCTAACCCAGTATCAACCACTTGAGCTTAATACGTATATTGGAAATGGTCAACCGTGGGATTTGGATAGGAACGATGGTGGTGTTTTCGTTTTGCCACCTTACGTTAATGCAGAAAAAGGTGAGTGGTACAAGGGTACAGCTAATGCTATTTACCAAAACATTGGTTTTATTGATCAATTCAATGCTGAATACGTTCTTATTTTGTCTGGTGACCATATTTATAAAATGGATTATGATAAAATGCTTCAAGAACATAAAAATACCAATGCAGGGGCAACAATTGCTGTAATACCAGTACCTTGGGAAGAAGCAAACAGGTTTGGTATAATGAATACCGATGAAAATGGAGTAATAAACGAATTCGCAGAAAAGCCTGCAAAACCGAAGAGTAACTTAGCTTCAATGGGTGTTTATATATTTAATTGGGATTTGCTTAAAAAGCACCTAATGGTTGATGAAAATAATACAAAATCTTCGAATGACTTTGGTAAGAATATTATTCCAGCAATGCTAAATGCAGGGGAGAAATTATGTGCATATCGTTTTGAGGGATACTGGAAGGATGTTGGAACAATTCAAAGCTTGTGGCAAGCAAATATGGATTTATTAGAAGCAAAACCAGCGTTTAACCTTTATGATAATGAGTGGAGAATATTTAGCCGCAACCCTGTAAAGCCACCACACTTTACAGCCGATACTGCAAAGGTTACTAACACTTGCGTTACAGAGGGCTGCGAAATATATGGCGAGGTAGACCATTCTATTTTATTTGAGGGTGTAACAATAGCCGAGGGTGCAATTGTTCAAGACTCTATAATTATGCCTAATGCTGTAATTTGTAAAAATGCAAGAATATATAAGTCAATAATTGGTGCAAATACCGTTATTGGCGAGGATGCACAAATAGGTGCCGATGTAGAAACTGACGAATATTTATCAGATATATGCTCTGACGATATTACTTTGCTTGGGCAAAATATCTATATCGATAAAGGTGTAAAAATAGGCAAAAACTGTATGTTGGAAAAAGATATTAGCTTGGAAAACTTAGATATTGGCGCTAAAAAGCAAGATGATGAAAATAAAATGATTTCGTGAAAGGGTGACATATATGATTGATGCATTAGGAATTATAATGACAGATAGTACCGATGTAAAAATGCACGAGCTTACAACCTACCGCTCATTAGCTGCGCTACCAGTAGCTGGAAGATATAGAATTATAGATTTTGCATTATCCAATATGGTGAATTCAGGTATAATAAATGTTGGCGTTACAACTCAATATAATTATCAATCTCTAATGGACCATTTAGGGACTGGCAAACCGTGGGATTTAAACCGTAAAAATAATGGTTTGTTTATTCTTCCACCATTTGTTAATCGTGATAGCGTAGGTGTAGCAAAGGGAACCGTTGATGTGCTTCATAATATTGCCAGCTATTTAAGAAAAAGCTCACAGCGTTATGTAGTAATTTCAGAAAGCAACATAATATGTAATATCGACTATGAAAAAGCATTTAACTTTCACAAAAACACCAAGGCAGACATAACAATGATATATACAGTTGATAATAATTCAAGTAATGCCGTGCTTTCTAAAAACATATTACTTTCTGTTGATGCTGACCACAGGGTAACTGATATTGAAGTATATCCAAAAAGAGCACGTAGTAAAAACAAGTCAATGAATATGTATGTTATGGAAAAATCCTTACTTCAACATTTAATTGAGGATTGTGTATCCCATGGCGAGCATGATTTCGTTATGGATACGCTACTTAAAAATATGTGTGAGCTTGGAATATATGGGTATAGATTTGATGGTTATACAAAAAAAATCGACGATATAAGAACATATTTTGATAATAATATGGAAATGCTTTTGCCAGAAGTTAGAAATGAACTTTTTGGGACGGAAAACAGAATTTTTACAAAGGTAAAAGACCAAGTTCCGACAAAATACGGAAGTGATGCAAATGTTAAAAACTCTATGGTTGCAGATGGTTGTATTATTGATGGTACTGTTGAAAATAGTATACTTTTTAGAGGAGTACATATTAAAAAAGGCTCTGTAATAAAGGATAGTATTATCTTGCAAGATACAGAAATATACGAGAATTGCACACTTGAAAATGTGGTTCTCGACAAAGAGGTTATTATAAAAAGTGGCAAATCTTTGGTTGGTCAGAGGAATTTTCCTGTTGTAATTAGTAAAGCAGCAGTAGTATAATATAAGTAAGCCTGTATGAAAGGTGTGTTACAATGCTTAAAGTTTTAATGGTAACTTCAGAGGCAGAACCTTTTGCAAAATCTGGTGGACTTGGCGATGTTTTAGGTGCATTGCCAAAGGCGTTAGTTAAAAAAGGTGTGGATTGCAGGGTTATAATGCCTAAATATATGATTATAAAAGAACAATATACAAGCCAAATGGTTTATAAAACAAATATAACTATTAAAGTTGGTTGGCGCAATCAATATTGTGGCATTTTTGAAATGACAAAAGACGGTGTAACGTATTATTTCATTGATAACGAATATTATTTTGGTGGTGAGAGTATCTATCGTTGGGACGATATGGAACGATACATATTTTTCCAAAAGGCAGCGCTTGAAATATTACAGGTTGTTGATTTTAGGCCGGATGTTATAAATTGCCACGATTGGCAGTCTGGCTTAATTCCTGTTTTGCTTGATGCACATTATAAAAAGGGCGATTTTTACAAGGATATAAAAACAGTTATTACTATTCACAATTTAAAGTATCAGGGTGTGTTTGGTAAAAAAGATGCAAACAGTATGTTAGAGCTTCCAGAATATTATTTTACGCCTGACAAAATTGAGTATTTTGGAGATATTAATTTCTTAAAAGCAGGCTTGGTTTATGCAGATTTTATTACTACTGTTAGTTCTTCCTATTCAGAAGAAATTAAGCAGCCATATTTTGGAGAAAACCTTGATGGGCTGTTAAACGCAAAATCAAGCAAATTATGTGGCATAGTAAATGGTATAGACTATGATGTATACAGCCCTAACAATGATAAATCTATATTTTATAAATATAATGCAAGAAATTTTGCAACTGGTAAAGCGCAAAACAAGCTTGCACTTCAAGAGCAATTAGGGCTTACTATGAATAAAAATATTCCAATTATAGGGCTTATCTCAAGGTTGTTTGACCAAAAGGGGTTAGATTTAATTGCAGGGGTAATGGACGATATAGTTAAGATGGACATGCAGTTTGTTATACTTGGTACGGGCGATAGTAAATACGAAGAGCTTTTTAGACACTATGCCACTACTCATAGCGATAAGGTTTCTGCAAATATAATGTTTGACAATACCCTGGCGCATAGAATATATGCCGCTTCTGATATGTTTTTAATGCCTTCATTATACGAACCATGTGGGTTAAGCCAGATAATTAGCTTATCCTACGGTACTCTTCCAATAGTTCGAGAGGTTGGTGGGCTAAAAGACACAATACAATCCTTTAACGAATTTACTGGTGAGGGTAACGGGTTTAGTTTTTGGGCATATAATGCACAAGATATGTTATTTACAATAAAAAGAGCATTACACTTTTACACCGAATCAAAGGTTTGGAACAAAATAGTTCGTACAGCGATGAAATGTGATTATTCATGGGACGCTTCGGCAGACAGTTATATTAGCGTCTATAATCAATTGAGAGGGTGAGCTTGATGAATGAGCAAAAAAAGAAAATAAAAGAAGAAATAATTGGTAAACTTCAACGTTATTTTGGCAAAACATTAGAAGAGGCTTCAAGTAAACAGTTATATAAAGCAATTGCAATGACAGTTCGTGACCAAATAATGGAGAAATGGACGAAAACTGAGAAATATCGTAGTAAGCTATCAAGTAAAAAGCTTTATTATCTTTCGTTTGAGTTTTTAGTTGGCAGAACACTTGGTGATAATTTAATGTCGCTTGATCAAACCGAGGTATATACTGAAGTATTAAAAGAGCTTGGTTTAGCCCTTCCAACAATAGAAGAAATGGAAGCAGATGCAGGGCTTGGTAATGGTGGGCTTGGGCGACTTGCAGCGTGTATGATGAACTCACTTGCAACCCTTAATTATCCTGCGTATGGCTGTGGTATTCGCTATGAATATGGACTTTTTAAACAAAAAATAGTTGATGGCTATCAAATAGAAATGCCAGACCCATGGCTTGAAGACGGTTGTGTTTGGGAAATAGAAAGACCAGAGGAGCAGGTAGAGGTTTATTTTGGTGGCAATTTAGAGAGCTATAATGAAAATGGTAAAATGAAATTTTATGTACGCAATGCAACAACTGTGCTTGCTATACCTTATGATATGCCAGTTTTGGGCTATGATACTAACACAGTTAATACACTTCGTTTGTGGAGCGCACGCTCACCAAAGCGTATTGATTTTTCTCTTTTTAGCCACGGTGATTATACAAAAGCAATGGAGGAAAAGGAATATGCTGAGGTATTATCTAAGGTGCTTTACCCTGAAGATAATCATTATGAGGGCAAGAATTTGCGCCTTAAACAGCAATATTTCTTTACCTCTGCAACAATTCAATGGATTATTCGTGACTTTAAGCAAATGAATATACCACTTTCAAAGCTTTCAGATTATGTTCAAATTCATATAAATGACACCCACCCTGCTATTGGAATTCCTGAGCTTATGCGTATTTTGATGGACCAAGAGGGCATAGGCTGGGATGAGGCTTGGAGCATTACAACCAAAACATTTGCATACACCAATCACACAATAATGAACGAAGCGCTTGAAAAATGGCCAATACAAATAATGCAAAGTCTACTTCCACGAATATATTCAATTGTTGAGGAAATTAACCGTCGTCTTGTTGGGCAGTTAACCCAGCATTTTGGAAACGATTGGGGCAAAATAAATTATATGTCTGTAATTGCTTATAATTACATTAGTATGGCAAATTTATGTATTGCAACCTGCCACTCCGTTAATGGTGTTTCTCAGCTTCATACAGATATTTTAACATCCGACCTTTTCAAAGATTATTACTCAATAATGCCAAATAAATTTAAAAATATTACAAATGGCATAACGCACCGTCGTTGGCTTTTAGGCGCAAACCCAGAGCTTACTTCGCTTATCAAAGAAGCAATTGGCGACGGATTTATTAAAAACCCAGAAAAGCTTACCGACCTTAAACCCTTTGCAAAAGATTCTGCATTTATAGAAAGTTTTGCAAAAATTAAGCTGGATAACAAAATCAAGCTTTCAAATTATATTTTTAACGAGCATTGCATAAAGGTAGACCCAACGTCGATTTTTGACTCTCAGGTTAAGCGCCTACATGAGTATAAAAGACAGCTATTGAACATTTTGCATATTCAATATCTATATAATAAGCTACTTGAAAATAATGATCCGAACTTCCAACCACGCACATTTATTTTTGGAGCAAAAGCGTCGCCTGGCTATACCCGTGCAAAGCTTATTATAAAGCTTATTAATTCTTTAGGCGATGAGATAAATAATGATAAACGAATAGAAGGAAAGCTAAAAGTTGTATTTATGGAAAACTATGGCGTATCCATTGCAGAGCGCATTATTCCTGCAACAGAGGTTAGCGAGCAAATTTCAACCGCAGGCAAGGAGGCATCTGGAACTGGTAATATGAAGTTTATGATGAATGGAGCACTAACTGTTGGAACGCTTGATGGTGCAAATGTTGAAATGCGTGAAAAGGTTGGCAAGGATAATATATATATCTTTGGTCTACGGGCAAATGAGGTTTCAAAAATGTACCAATATGGTAACAAAATAAGCCCAGAGGTTTACACCAATAATGCGGGTATTCGCAGGGTTATGGATCAGTTAGTTGATGGAACAATCGTTGTTGATAAACCGAACCTATTTAACGAATTGCATCATTCATTGCTTTTAGGTGATAATGGCTTTCCGGATCCATATATGGTTCTTGCAGATTTTGAGAGCTATGTTGATATACAGCAATTGGTTTCAAAGGATTACAAAAATACTACTAAGTGGAACGAAAAGGCTGTTCTAAACGTAGCAGCATCTGGTTATTTTTCAAGTGATAGAACAATTGAAGATTATAATGCGAAAATCTGGAAGTTGAGGTAGTTATGCAAATTCAAGCAAAATATAATTCACAAGACAAACAATATAAGTTTCCGTTTGGAGCGGTGGAATGTGACGAAATTGTCACATTCCGCCTTGCTGTGTATGGAGATATTGAAAAGGTGATGCTTCGCCTGTGGTATGAGGAAAAGGAGCATCTTTTTCCTATGGCAGAAAGCAGCCAAGGTTTATATGAATTTCAGGCGCAAATGCCACATAATTCAATGCTTGTTTGGTATAGTTTTGTAATAGTATCGCAGGACAAAACATATTATTATTGCAATAATAAAGAAAAATTAGGCGGTGAAGGGGCTTTATGTGACTACCTTGCAGATTCTTACCAAGTAACAGTTTATGACAAAGGCTTCAAAACGCCAGCTTGGTTTAAAGATGCAGTAATGTATCAAATTTTTGTAGATAGATTTCATAATGGAAATAGCCATAACTATGTTTACAAAAAACGTGATATATATCAAATACATAGCAATTGGAACGACCCAGTTCCATACGATAAGGAACTGTCTAATAGCGAGTTTGCAAGGAGCGATTTTTACGGTGGAAACCTTAAAGGGATCATTAAAAAGTTAGATTATTTGCAGGAACTCGGCGTTACTGTTTTATACTTAAACCCAATTTTTGATGCCTTTTCAAACCATAAATACGATACTGGTGATTATAGAAAAATTGATGCAATGTTTGGTGATGAGGAAATATTTAAAGAGCTATGCTGTAAGGCGCATAAAAAGGGAATATCAATAGTTTTAGATGGTGTATTTAGCCATGTTGGGTGTGATAGTAAATATTTCAATAAACGTGGAGAATATAAAAGCTTAGGTGCGTGTCAATCTAAAAAATCACCGTATTACAGGTGGTTTAATTTCACGAATTATCCTGATGCCTATAATTGTTGGTGGGGTATTCCTACTCTGCCTAATGTTAATGAAATGAACGAGGATTATCGTGAGTACATTTTAAACGGCGTGGATAGCGTTGTAAAGCATTGGTTAAAATGTGGTGCAAGAGGCTGGCGACTTGATGTTGCAGACGAACTACCAAGCACCTTTATTAAAGAGCTTAGAACTGCTGTTAAATCTGTAAATAAAGATGCAGTAGTTATTGGCGAGGTGTGGGAGGATGCATCAAACAAAGTAAGCTATGGCTATATGCGAGAATATTTACTTGGGAAAGAGCTTGATAGCGTAATGAATTACCCTTTTAAAGATGGAATTATAGGGTTTATTATGGGTAATTTTGATGCAAACTATTTTAACAGAGTTATTATGAGCATTTATGAGAATTACCCAAAGGAATGCTTTTATTCCTTGATGAATTTAATAGATGGGCACGATATAACAAGGGTTAAAACCTTGTTTGGTAATGCACCAGATATTCCAATGGAGGAGAGGGCATATTATAAGCTAAGCCCAGATATGGAAAGACTGGCAAATAAACGAACTCGCCTTGCGACGCTGTGGCAAATGACTTTTGCTGGTGTGCCATGTATTTACTATGGTGATGAAGTTGGTATGCAGGGCTACTGCGACCCATTTAACAGAGCCTCGTTTTCTTGGAATAGTATTGATTTAGAAATGCTTGAATGGTATAAAACTATTATAAAAATAAGAAATAAGTTTGCGCCATTAAGAAATGGTGATTATATACCACTATACTCCGAGGGTGATGTATTGTGCTATTTGCGAAGAAGCAAAAGTGGTAATGCAATTATTGCCCTTAATCGTAGCGAGTATAATACACATACAATTACAATTGATATAAGAAATTACAAAATTAATTATTTGATTAATGCGTTTACAGGTGAAGCAATTGGTTTAGAAAACGGAATTTTAGAAATAGACCTGCCACCAATTAGTGGAAAGCTATATACTGACAAAATAATTAAATTGTAGTATAATATAGAAAAAAGGAACATACAAATGGATATTTATTTTGATAATAGTGCAACAACAAAGCCACATATTAGTGTTATAGATGCAATGGTTAATATGATGAAAGATGCTTATGGCAACCCTTCATCCCTACATACAAAAGGCGTAGAGGCTGAGCGTATGGTGAAAATGGCAAGGGAACAGGTTGCAAAGGCTTTAAAGGTTAATGCTGATGAGGTTTATTTTACCTCCTGTGGAACTGAAAGCAACAACCTTGCTATACTTGGAACAGCTATGGCACAGCGCATTAAGGGTGAGGTTATTACAACAAAGGTCGAGCATAAATCTGTAACCGAACCATTTAAACATCTTGAAAAAATAGGCTTTAAGGTGCATTACTTAGATGTTGATAGTAATGGTTTAATAGATTTATCAAAGCTTGAGGAACTGTTAAACGATAACACCCAGCTTGTAAGCATAATACAGGTAAATAATGAGTGTGGTACCGTTCAACCAATTAAGGAAATTTACAGAATAATTAAGCGGAAAAATGAAAAAACCTTGCTCCATATTGATGCTGTGCAAGGCTTTTGCAAGGTTGAACTGCCGAAAAATTGTGCAGATTTAATAAGCATTTCAGCACATAAAATTTATGGACCTAAGGGCGTAGCAGCGCTTTATGTTCGCAAGGGAGTAAAAATTTCACCGATAATTTATGGTGGTGGGCAGGAAAAGAATTTGCGTAGTGGAACAGAAAATACTCCTGCAATTGTTGGTTTTGGTGTTGCCGTCGAGCTTGCTAAAAAAGAGGACAACTATAATTATGTTATAAGCCTTAAAAATACTATGCTTGAAAAAATTGTAGATTGTATTCCAAATGTGTATATAAACAGCCCACAAGATTCATCACCCTATATTTTGAATATATCAGTAATGGGAATTCGTTCGGAAATACTGCTTCATTCCCTTGAACAAAGAGGTGTATATGTGTCGTCTGGCTCTGCGTGTTCGTCTAATAGACCAAAGCCCAGCCACGTTCTTACTGCTATGGGCTTCTCGAGGGAAAGGGTTGACAGTAGCATTCGCATTAGTTTTTGCCCAAATAACACAATGCAAGAGGTGAACTATGCCTGTGAAATATTAAAAGAAGTTGTACAAAATATTAACAAATTAGGAGCTTTAAAAAACAATGGATAAAATTATTCTACTAAAATATGGGGAAATAATATTAAAAGGGTTAAATAGACCAATATTTGAAGATATGCTTATGAAAAACATTAAGCAAATGGCAGATGGTGCAAATATTAAAATTTGGAAAGCACAAGCTACAATTTATGTTGAACCACTTGATGAGCAGGTTGATATTGATGAACTTGCTATTAAATTTTCTAAAGTGTTTGGCTTAGTTTCTTCTGCTGTTGCCTATGTTGTAGAAAAGGATTTGGAAAAGATTTGTGCGCTTGCATCAAAGCTAATAGAGGATAGCGAAGGCACAACCTTTAAGGTTGATTCAAAAAGGGCAGACAAGCGTTTCCCATATACCTCTCAAGAGATTTCCTGTGAGGTTGGTGGTGTAATTTTAGACAACCACCCGCACTTAACAGTCGATGTACATAACCCTGAATTTAGGGTTAAGGTTGAGGTTCGTGATTTTGCGGCGTATGTGTATTTAAACAAAATACCAGGTGTTGGTGGTATGCCAATTGGCACAAACGGAAAGGCTACATTATTGCTATCTGGTGGAATTGACAGCCCTGTTGCAGGCTATATGGTTGCAAAACGTGGAGTAGAGCTAAACGCTGTGCATTTTTACAGCTACCCATATACAAGCGAGCGAGCAAAGCAAAAGGTTTTAGACCTTGCAAAGATTTTAGCAGGCTATTGTGGGAAAATAAATGTTAATATAGTTCCGTTTACTGAAATTCAGCTTGCAATAAACGAAAAATGTCCCCAAGAGCAAATGACAATAATAATGCGAAGAATTATGATGTATATAACAAATAATATTGCGAAAAAATTCGGTTCATACGCACTTGTAACAGGTGAGAGCATAGGTCAGGTTGCTTCGCAAACTATACAATCTTTAGCAGTTACAGACGATGCCGCAGAAATGCCAGTTTTCCGCCCATTAATCGGTATGGATAAAGAAGAAATTATAGTAATTGCAAGGAAAATTGGAACTTTTGAAACCTCGATTTTACCTTATGAGGATTGTTGCACAGTTTTCACACCAAAGCACCCAAATACAAAGCCAAGCTTAGAAAGAATAAAGCAAAGCGAAAGCCTTTTGGATTTAGAAACCATGATGAAAAAAGCATTAGATGAAACAGAAACAATAACTTTAACACGAGGTTAAAT
>CAYVWT010000005.1:17681-30208 GCA_964455565.1 uncultured Clostridiaceae bacterium
AAAGCTGTACGGGTGGTATGGTTGCAGGGCATATTACTTCAATTAGCGGTGCTTCAGAATGCTTTGATATTGGGGTTATTACCTATTCAAACGAGGCTAAAATGCAATTACTCCGTGTGAAAAAGGAAACCTTAGATGAATTTGGTGCAGTAAGCGAGGAAACAGCAAGAGAAATGAGCGAAGGTGTTAGAAGCCTATCAAATTCAAATATTGGAATTTCTGTAACAGGGATTGCAGGGCCAAATGGTGGAACACCCGAGAAACCAGTTGGGCTTGTGTATGTTGGAGTGTCTGGCGAATTTGGACCGCTGGTGAAAAAATTAAACCTAAATGGAAGCCGTGAGGACATAAGAAAACAAACTGTTGATGTAGTTTTACAAATGGCGCAGGAATACATTGTGCAATTTTATAGTTGACGTTTAGTTTTATTTAAAGTATTATTTTATATATAGTATAAATTGGAGGTATTTAATATGGATGAGAATAGAAAAAAGGCGTTAGATGTTGCATTTGCTGCAATAGAAAAGCAATTTGGCAAAGGTGCAGTAATGCGTCTTGGAGAGCAAGCTCACCTAAATATAGAGGCAATTCCAACAGGCTCGCTGTCACTTGACTTAGCACTTGGTATAGGTGGTGTTCCAAAGGGTAGGATTGTCGAAATATATGGTCCAGAATCATCTGGTAAAACAACCGTTGCCTTGCACGTTATCGCACAGGTGCAAAAGCAGGGTGGAATAGCTGCATTTATTGATGCCGAGCATGCTCTTGACCCAAAATATGCCCGTGCATTAGGTGTGAATACTGATGATTTAATTGTTTCGCAGCCAGACACAGGTGAGCAAGCGCTTGAAATTGCCGAGCATCTTATCCGTAGTGGTGCAATCGAAATAGTAGTTATTGACTCAGTTGCTGCACTTGTTCCAAAGGCAGAAATTGATGGCGAAATGGGAGATTCCCATATGGGGCTTCAAGCTCGCTTAATGTCACAGGCGCTTAGAAAATTGAGTGGCATTATAAATAAACAAAATACAATTGCAATTTTCATAAATCAGCTTCGTGAAAAAATTGGTGGAATGTCATATGGTAGCAATGAAACCACAACTGGAGGTCGTGCGCTTAAATTTTATGCTTCGGTACGTCTTGATGTTCGTAGAATTGAAACCTTGAAAAATGGCACTGATATGATAGGAAACAGGACAAAGGTTAAGGTTGTTAAAAATAAAGTTGCGCCACCATTTAAGGTTGCAGAATTTGATATTATGTACGGACAAGGAATTTCTTGGGAGGGCGATATATTAGATTTAGGCATAAAAATGGGCTTTGCAGCTAAAAGTGGCTCATGGTTTAATTATGGTGATATTCGCCTTGGTCAAGGTAGAGATAATGCAAAGACATTTTTAAAGGAAAACCCTAATATTACTGCTGAAATTGAAAAGTTAATTCGTGACAAAGTGGCAAAAGATGGTGCGCCTGAATTAGATATTGATATGGATATTGATGCACCAGAGATTGAAGCACCAGAGAACGAATAAAATGTCTACATACGATGAATTTTCAAGGGCTAAATACGTCGCTTGTATTTATTTAGCACGCAGAATGCACACGAAAAGTGAAATGTACAAAAAGCTAATTAAAAAAGAGTATGCGACAGAAATCTGCGAAAAAACTATCGAGGCTTTAATAGAGCTTGGTTATATTAACGATTCAGATTATGCCGAAAGATACACAAAAGATGCTATAAACTTAAAAAAACATGGAATTAACAGGATAAAACGTGATTTGAAACAAAAAGGCATTGATGATGAAATTATCGACCAAACAATATCAGAGCTTGATATAGATAATTCTGAAATTCTTGCAAAACTTGTCGAACAAAAAGCAGAAAAATTAGATTTAAACGATATTAAGCAGAAAAACAGATTAATTGGGTTTTTACTGCGCCGAGGGTATAAATATGACGAAATATTCAGCGCAATTCGTGAATATGGTGATAATAAAGGAGAAATATAATTGACAAAAGTAGCGATTGCATCACTTGGGTGCGCTAAAAATTTAGTAGACACCGAAGGTATGCTTGGAATAATAACGCAAAACGGCTTAGAAATAGTTGAAGATGAAAGCGAAGCAGATGTTATAATTATTAACACCTGTTGCTTTATTAACGATGCTAAGCAAGAATCGATCGACACTATTATTGAGCTTGCAAAATGGAAAACAGAGGGACAATGCAAACGGTTAATTGTAACTGGCTGTATGGCACAGCGTTATAGGGACGAAATTATAAAAGAGCTTCCAGAGGTTGACGCTGTCGTTGGCGTTGGCAGTATTGCTGACATTGTAAGTGTAATAAATAGTGGTGAAAATAATATATTATGTGATAAGGAATATAGTCATATAACGTCACAGCGAATACTTACAACACCAAGCTACAGCGCATATTTAAAGGTTGCAGATGGTTGCGATAATCACTGCACATATTGTGTTATACCATCAATTAGAGGCAGATATATAAGCCGAGCAATAGAGGATATTGTTAAAGAGGCTGAAAATTTAGCTAATAATGGAGTAAAAGAGCTTATTATTATTGCGCAGGATACTACAAATTATGGTATGGATATATATGGCGAGGTTCGCCTTTGTGAGCTACTTAATAAATTATGCGAAATTGATGGCATAAAATGGATTCGCCTGCATTATTGTTATCCAGAGAGAATAACCGATGAATTAATTGATACAATCGCAAAAAATGAGAAAATTTGTAATTATATCGATATTCCAATTCAACATTGTAATGATGATATTCTTAAAAAAATGGGCAGACGTGGCAACAAGGCACAATTAGTTGATGTTATAACCAAGCTACGCACAAAAATACCAGATATAACGATAAGAACCTCGCTTATAACAGGCTTTCCAACAGAAACAGATGATCAATTTGCCGAGCTTGAAGAATTTGTCGAGGCGATGAAATTTGACCGTCTGGGAATTTTCACATATTCGCAGGAGGAGGAAACTGTCGCTGCCGAGATGAACGGGCAAATAGATGAAGAAATTAAGCGCAATCGCCTTGAAATGCTTATGTTTGCACAAGCAGAGGTTGCAGAAGAGATTTCAAATGCAAAGGTTGGGCGAATATTAACAGTACTTGTTGAGGATTATGACCCACTTATAAAACAACATTATGGCAGAAGCGTTGCAGATTCTATCGATATTGATGGCAAGGTGTTTTTTAAATCCAAAGAACGTATTCCTGCTGGTGAATTTGTAGAGGTAACCATAGAAGAGGCAATGGATTATGACTTATTTGGCACAGCAAACTAAAAAACACTGGGGGTGAATGTATTGAATTTAGCTAACCAAATTACACTATCAAGAATACTTTTAGTTCCTATATTTATGGTGTTTTTGCTTTATGACCTGCCTTATGGTCAGTATATTTGTGCAGTTATTTTTGTTGTAGCGGCATTAACAGATGGAATTGATGGTTATGTTGCAAGAAAATATAATCAAATTACTAATTTTGGGAAGTTTGTAGACCCATTAGCAGATAAATTGCTTGTTTCAGCCGCACTTATTGGACTTGTTCAAATAGGAAGGTTAGATGCATGGTTTGCAGTTATAATTATTTCTCGTGAATTTATGGTTACGAGCCTTAGGGTTGTAGCAATTTCAGAGGGCAAGGTTATAGCGGCAGGAATGTCTGGAAAGATTAAGACTGTTATGCAAATTGTCGCAATTGTTGCAATGCTTATAGACAAAATATATGTATTATCAGTCGGCGGAGTTTTAATTTCAACTGTATTAATGACATTTGCAGTTTTGATGACGGTGTATTCTGGGGTAGAATATATTGCCAAAAATTGGAGTATGATTGAGTTTAGATAGGAGCTTACTTATGAAAATTATAGTTGATGCAATGGGTGGAGATAATGCACCAGAGGAAATTGTAAAGGCAAGCATTGAGGCTACTAAAAAGCTTGGTATTGAGGTTATTTTAGTTGGCGATATCTCGGCAATCGAAAAATATTTAAACGGTTATAGCGAAAAAATAACGGTAGTACATACAACGGAAGTTATAACCTGCGAGGATGACCCCGCTACTTCAATTCGCACTAAAAAAGATTCCTCAATAGTAGTTGGTATGCAAATGCTTGCAGATGGCAATGGTGACGCATTTGTGTCTGCTGGTAGCTCTGGCGCACTTGTTAGTGGTGCAACGCTTGTTGTGAAAAGAATTAAAGGAATACGCAGGGTTGCAATGGCACCACTGCTTCCAACAAACGGCAAACCAACACTTTTAATAGATGGAGGAGCTAATGCAGATTGCACACCAGAATTTTTAGAACAGTTTGCAATAATGGGAAGTGCCTATGCAAAGGCTGTTTTAGGGGTTGAACACCCAAAGGTAGGCTTACTTAATAACGGCTTAGAGGAAACCAAGGGAAATGAGCTGGTAAGACAATCTTATAGCCTAATTTCACTTTTGCCTTTAAATTTTGTTGGCAATGTGGAGGCAAGAGATATTCCACAAGGCATAGTTGATGTATTAGTAGCAGATGGCTTTTCTGGTAACATATTTTTAAAAACAATGGAAGGTACTGCAATTTATTTTTCTAAAAATTTAAAAGCAATACTAACTAAAAGCATATTAACTAAATTTTGCGCATTATTATTATCAGGTGGAATTTCTGCCCTTAGAAAAAAGTTTGATTATAACGAATATGGTGGAGCACCAATTTTGGGTGCAAATGGTGTGGTTATAAAAGCTCACGGAAGCTCGAATTCATTGGCTTTTTTCAACGCAATTAGACAGGCGAAAAAATTTACAGAAACAAATGTAATTGAAGCAATTAAAAATAGTATATAAAAAGTACTTGACGTTTTATAAATATTGATATAATATAAAAACTGTAAATTTAAACATTTAAAGGAGGTGCTTATCATGGAATTCGAAAAAATAAGAGCAGTACTTGTAGAACAGTTAGGCGTTGAGGAAGATGATATTACTATGGAGTCTTCATTGATGGATGATTTAGGCGCAGATTCACTTGATTTGGTTGAGCTAATAATGGCTTTAGAACAAGAATTTGATGTTGAAATTCCTGACGAAGATGCAGAAAAGATTAAAACTGTTGGAGATGCAGTTAATTTTGTAAAAGGAAAAGCCCTATAAGGGCTTTTTATCTTAAAACGATGTTTTGGAGGAAAAGATGCAAAAGCTAATTAAAAATATTGGTTACGAATTTAAAAATAAAGAGCTACTTACTATGGCACTGACTCACAGCTCGTTTGCTAATGAGAGTAAGTCAGACATCCAAAGCTATGAACGGCTTGAATTTTTAGGTGATAGCATACTTTCCTTCGTAGTTAGTACGAACATATACGAAATGTTTGCAAATCTGCCAGAGGGCGCAATGTCAAAGCTGCGTGCGGCAATCGTCTGT
This sequence comes from uncultured Clostridiaceae bacterium, assembly GCA_964455565.1. Lineage (GTDB taxonomy): Bacteria > Bacillota > Clostridia > Monoglobales > Firm-18 > CAYVWT01. The sequence goes on from CAYVWT010000005.1 coordinate 23,126, forward strand.
GAGCGCTCGCTCGAAGAATGTGCGAGGGCAATTAACATTGGTGAATACTTAATATTAAGCAAGGGCGAGGAGCTTACAGGTGGCAGGCAGCGCCCCTCTATTTTGGCAGATGTATTTGAATCAATATTAGCTGCAATATACTTAGACGGTGGAATAGAACCAGCAAAGAAATTTGTAATGACGCATTTGAAGGATACGCTTGAAAAAGCACAAAGTGGCAAAGGAATATTTAACGACTACAAAACGGCGCTTCAAGAGCTGATGCAACGTGACGATAATAATGTTGAATATGTTCACATAAAAGAAGAGGGCCCAGAGCATAACAAAATTTTTACAGTTGAAATAAACTTTATGGGAGTAAAGCTTGCAAGTGGCAGTGGTCGAAGTAAAAAAGAGGCCGAACAAAATGCCGCAAAAAAAGCAATAAATAATATAAATAGTGAAAAAATTTAAAATAATACCAATATTTGTACCCCACAAGGGGTGTCCGCACCAATGTTCTTTTTGTAATCAGCGCCATATTACAGGGCAATTGACAGAAATGACAAGTGAAAAAGCACGTGAAATTATTAAAATGTATTTAACAACAATTGACAGCGAAAAAAATAGAGTCGAAATAGCTTTTTTTGGTGGTAGCTTTACAGCTGTTGATATGCAAAGCCAAAATGAGTTATTAAATGTGGCACTTGAATATAAAAATATAGGCAGAGTTCATGGAATTCGCCTTTCCACTCGCCCAGATTATATAACAGATGAAATTTTGCAAAACCTAAAAAATAAAGGCGTAACAGAAATTGAGCTTGGCGTTCAATCGATGTGTGAGGATGTTTTAAAATTAAATAACAGAGGGCATTCACCTCAAGATGTAATAGATGCATCAAAGCTTGTAAAGAATTATGCCTTTACACTTGGGCTTCAAATGATGGTCGGCTTGATTGGTGATACATTGGAAACATCAATATATACAGCAGGAGAAATTGCAAGGTTAAAGCCTGATTTTGTTAGGATATACCCTACACTTGTGTTTAAAAACACAGATTTGTATGATGAATATAAAAAGGGTAGGTTTGCACCGCTAACTTTAAACGAGGCAGTAGATATTTGCGCAGATATTTTGAGAATATTTGATAAAGAAAATATTAAAGTAATACGTCTTGGGCTTTTAATGTCTGACGAAGAGGCGAAAAATAACTTTGTGGCAGGCCCACATCACCCACGTTTTAGGGAATTAGTAGAAAAACAAATGGGGTTATAACTATGCACTTGAAAAACTTGGAAATACATGGCTTTAAGTCCTTTGCTGATAAAATAACTATGGATTTTGGAAGTGGTATAACTGGTATTGTCGGCCCAAATGGTAGTGGTAAGAGCAATATTTCAGATGCTATCCGTTGGGTAATGGGTGAGCAAAGCGCAAAATCACTCCGAGGTGGCAATATGCAAGACGTTATATTTTCAGGAACGCAAAAACGCAGGCCGGTAGGCTTTGCAGAGGTTTCGCTTACCATTGATAACACAGACAAAAAATTAGGAATAGATTACGATGAGGTTACTATCACTCGCCGTGTTTTTCGTTCTGGTGAAAGTGAATACTTTATAAACAAAGCATCTTCAAGGCTAAAAGACATACACGAATTATTTATGGATACAGGTGTTGGAAGAGAAGGCTATTCTATAATTGGGCAGGGCAAGATTGCAGAAATTATAGGCTCGAAATCAGAAGATAGAAGGCAAATATTTGAAGAAGCCGCAGGAATAACAAAGTTTAGGTATAGAAAAGAGGAGGCAGAGCGAAAGCTTGCCCACACACATGAAAATGTTTTGCGTGTTAGTGATATAATAACAGAGCTTGAAATACAGGTAGAACCACTTATGCAACAATCTGAAAAGGCGAAAAAGTTTTTGAATTTCAGAGAGGAATTAAAGATTTTAGAGGTAAATGTATCTCTTGAAAATATATCTCGATTTAAAAAAGCATTAGAAGAGGTTGCAGATGTTTTTAGCGATGTTGAAAAACAAGTGAATGACATTAAAGAAGCGATAGAAAAGATAGAAAATGATACAAAGGTAATGTTTGATGGTGTTCGTGAAAAGGACGAAATGACAGAATTAAAAAGAGAGCAACACCAAAAGAGTTCTGAAACACTCGCCTCATACCAAAGTGACATTAGCGTGCTTAATAATAAAATAGAGCATAACAACCAAAGCATAGATAGAATTGAAAAAGAAATTAATGAATTAAATGATAAATTAGAAGAATTAGATGATGCATTATTAGAAAAAGATGATGATTTTGTAATTTTAAAGCAAAATGAGGCTGACCTTAATAGCAAAATTGATGAGCTTAATAAACAGGTTACGGAGCTTAATGGTGGCGCAAAGCAGGAAAACGAAAAGACAGAGGAAATTAACACAGAATTAGTTGAAAAATTAAATCAAATTGCTGAAATTCGTTCGAAAATTAGTAATTATGGTGCGTTAATCGATAACTTTTCTTCACGAGAAAAATCAATAGAAAAAGAATTAGACGATAAAAAAGATAATTTTGACAGCTTAAAACAAAATGTTGAGGATATTACAAAGCAATTAGACGAGAAAACATCTGTTATTAAAAATTATGAGCAGGAAATTGAAAGCAAAAATATAGAGTATAACGAAAAATTAAGCGCATTTATAAGCCTACAAAAGAACAGACAGCAAACTGCAAATGAGCTTGAAAAAACCATCTCACGCCAAAAAATATTGCAGGATATGGAAAAATCCTTTGATAATTACAGTAGAAGTGTTAAAAGCGTTATGCAGGCACATCAGGGTGGTGAGCTTAAATCACTTGCTTTATATGGCACATTAGCACAGCTAATGGAGGTTTCAAATGAATATGCAGTAGCTATTGAGGTTGCGCTTGGTGCAGCGGCGCAAAACATAGTAACCGAAACTGAAAATGATGCAAAACGTGCAATTGAATATTTGAAAAGGACTAAGCAAGGGCGAGCAACATTTTTGCCTATTAGTGCCTCTCGTGGAAGCACCCTTGACGAAAAGGGATTAGAAGCAAATAAGGGTTACATAGGTATAGCATCTGACCTTGTTAGTTTTGAAGCAAACATAAAAGGCATAGTAACAGGAATTTTGGGCAGGGTTGCAGTTGTAGATAATATTGATAATGCCATTATTATGGCACGCAAATATAATTATAAATTTAGAATTGTTACGTTAGATGGAGAGCTTTTGGCACCTGGTGGCTCAATGTCTGGTGGTAGCAGGCATAATTCTGCAGGGCTATTTGCGAGGGCAAATGAACTTGTGGAATTAGGCGACAACGCAAAAAGGCTACAAATTCAGTTATCAGAGCTTGAAAATGATGAAAATAATTCTCAAAAGAAAATCAACGAAAAGCAAGCATATCTTGACGAAATTAGGTTAACACTTAGGCAAACAGAGGCGGATTCTATAAAATTGACATCAGAGCTTAAGCACAGTAAAACATTTTTAGATTCCATAGAGGATGCAAGAAATTCCTTGATTATAGAAAAAGAACAGCTTGGTGGTCAAATTATTAGTATGCAAAGCGATATAAAGCGCCATAATGATAATATCGAAACAAAGCGTGCCGAAATTGCCTCACTTGAAAAGCAGGCAGAAATGCACAAAAGTGGCGTTGAATCGATAATGCAACAACGAGAGGCTATCTCACTATCACTAATTGAACTAAAAATGCAACAAAGTGGAATAAATAAAGATATAGAAATGCACAATGAAAGAATAGAAATGGTCAAAACCCGTAGGCGTGAGATAGAACAAAACATTAATCAAAAAAGGGAAAACATACAAGAGGTTGCTGATACAAATGAGGATTTGCAGGATGATATTGAATTTAAAATTCAACAAATTAATGATTTTTACGAGGAAGTTGAAACGCTAAAAATTGAAATATCAGCCTTGCAGGACGAAAGACGTAAAACGCAGGAAATGATTAAATCAAATCAAGATGAGTTAAAAGTAAAGCGAGAGCAACAATTCACAATGCAACAGGAACAAGGAAGAATTGAAAGTAAAAAGGCAAAGGCAGAGGTAGAGCTCGAAAACACAATAAACAGGCTGTGGGAGGAATATGAGCTTACAATTACAACTGCTGAGGAGTATAATAAAGACATTGGCGGAGTAGCTAAGGCACAAAAGCGCATAAATGAACTTAAAGAGGAAATTCGTGAGCTTGGCAATATTAATATAGATGCAATTGAGGAGTATAAAAACATAAAGGAACGCTTTGAATTTTTATCCACACAGCGTGATGACCTTGTAGATGCACAAAAAAACCTTGAAGCTGTAATTGCAAATATGGTTGAAATTATGAAGGAGCAGTTCTCTGAAAAATTTAAAATAATTAATCATCACTTCAACGAGGTGTTTGTCGAACTTTTCGGTGGTGGCAAGGCACAATTAAAGCTTACCGAGCCGAATGACATCTTGGCAAGTGGTGTAGATATTGATGTTCAGCCCCCTGGTAAAGCAGTTAAAAATATGCTACAATTATCTGGTGGGGAGCAAGCATTTGTTTCTATTGCGCTTTTATTTGCAATATTAAAGGTTCGTCCGTCACCATTTTGTATTTTAGACGAAATTGAAGCCGCACTTGATGATGTAAATGTTTATCGCTTTGCAGATTATTTAAAAAAATTCTGTGGCAACTCACAGTTTATAGTTGTAACACACCGTAGAGGAACAATGGAGGCTGCAAACATACTATATGGTGTAACAATGCAGGAACAGGGAGTGACAAAGCTGTTGTCACTTAATATTGATGATGTTATTGGGGTGAAGTAATGGGTTTATTCGATAGGTTAAAAGAGGGCTTAGCTAAAACAAGAAATCAACTTGCAGAGCGAACTATGGATGTAATAAAGGTGTTTTCCAAAATAGACGAGGCGCTTTTTGAGGAACTTGAAGAGGTTTTAATTATGTCGGACGTGGGTTATGAAACGTCGAGCAATATAATAGAGCGTTTGCGACAAAAGGCAAGGGAAGAGAGAATAACAGATGGCGAGGCATTAAAACAGGCACTACAAGAAATAATTGCAGATATTATGAAAAGCGAGAATGAAGAGCTTGTGCTTACAACCTCGCCTGCTGTAATACTTGTTATAGGTGTTAACGGAGTTGGAAAAACAACGACAATAGCAAAGCTTGCAAATTATTATAAATCGCAAGGTAAAAGCGTAATTTTAGCGGCGGCAGATACCTTTCGTGCGGCGGCAATCGACCAGCTTGACGTTTGGGCACAGCGTGTTGGCGTTGATATTATCAAGCAAAAAGAGGGGAGTGACCCTGCCTCCGTTGTATACGATGCCATTGGGGCGGCGAAATCTCGTAAAAAAGATGTTTTAATTTGCGACACAGCGGGCAGACTTCATAATAAGAAAAACCTTATGGATGAGCTTGCAAAGATAAATAAAATAATTGATCGTGAACTTCCAAACAGCCAAAAAGAGGCTCTTTTGGTATTGGATGCAACAACAGGTCAAAATGCGCTTAGTCAAGCGAAAAATTTTGGTGAATCAGCAAACATTACAGGCATTGTTCTTACAAAGCTTGATGGAACAGCAAAAGGTGGAATTGTAATTGCAATAAAGGCAGAGCAAGATGTTCCTGTTCGCTTTATAGGAATAGGTGAAAAAATTGACGACCTGCAACCTTTTAATTCAAAAGAATTTGCACTCGCTATGTTTAATTGATAAGGAGATGATAGCTTGAAACACAATCCGATAAGAAATATTGTTCTTTTGGTTATACTTGGTATTTTGGCGATAGGTTTTACAGTTTTTCTTGGCATATATACAGATTATATGCAGCTTAAAGAAGTTGGGGAAAATTTTACAAAAATATTTTGGACTAATTTTAATGTTAATACTATTACACAGCTTATAACCTTTGTAATGTTTTTCGTACTAATCCTTGCTAATTGTATTATTATTAGGAATAACCTTGTTCACATTGATTCATCATTTTCATACCTAAAAAGGTTAATGCCAATAATTGCAGTTAGTGGTGGTGTTGCACTTGTTCTTAGTAATTATGCAAGGCGAATGGTGGCAGATAAATTTTTGCCATTTCTAAATAGCGAATGGTTTAGCTTAGGCGATCCAATATTTCACCAAGATGTAGGCTATTATATTTTCCAAAGGCCATTTTATATTTCTGTTGTAGACATATTGCTTGCTTTTGGAATATTCTTAATAATTTTTACCGTTTCAAGCTATGCTGTGTTATATGCAAGGTTCGATTTTTATAATATGAAGCAAATTGTAAAAGAAAAAGGTATAATAATTCACCTAATCGCAAGTATTATTATATATTTTCTTATAAAGGCTGTTTCATATAAATTTACAGCAGAAAATGTTTTGTTTAAGGTAAATAAGGAATTCGTAGGTGCAAGCTATGTGGATATAAAAGTGTGGCTATCATACTATACCATTGCACCAATACTTTTAATTTTAGTAGTTGTTGTAACTATAATATTTTTGCTTAATTCAAAAATTAAAGCTGCAATTATTTCTGTTGCCGTGTACCCTGCCTCGCTCATTATTGCTACAATGGTAGCAGGAGCTATGCAGGCAACTGTTGTAGGACCAAATGAGGTTGCAGTTGAAACGCCATATTTGCAACATAATATCGACTTTACTCGTGCGGCATATAAGCTTGATAACGTCACTCAAAATGATTTTAAGGTTGAATATAACCTAACTGGCGAAAAAATTATGAATAATTTAGGAACGGTTAATAATATTCGCCTTACAGACTTTGCTCAAACCTTGAAGGTTGCAAATCAATTGCAGGGTATACGCAATTATTATCAGTTTACAGATGCAGACATAGTTACGTATAACTTAGACGGCAAGCAAACAGCAGTTTTTATTGCCGCTCGGGAAATGAACAAAGAAAAATTAGACGAATCTGCAAAAAACTATATTAACGAAAAAATGAAATACACACACGGTATGGGTGTTGTAATGAACCCTGTTAACCGTATTACAGACCAAGGGCAGCCATATTTTGTTATAAAGGACGTTCCACCTCGTTCAATTG
>CAYVWT010000005.1:30218-31646 GCA_964455565.1 uncultured Clostridiaceae bacterium
GGAGCACCAACTATAACTCAGCCAAGAATATATTTTGGACAGCAAGCAGACGATTACGTTATAGTAAATACAAGAGATAAAGAGCTTGACGAAATCGAAACAGCAGGCTATAGCTATGACGGCTTGGCAGGAATTAAACTTGACTTTTTCAATCGATTAATTTATTCAATGAGGCTTGGCGACTATAATATGCTTGTGTCCGACCAAATAAACTCGGACAGTAAATTGCTACTTAATCGTAATATTCAGCAAAGAATTAAAAAGGCTGCACCGTTTTTATCCTTCGACCAAAGTGCAACAATTTTAGTAGATGCAGAAGGCAAGCTAAAATGGGTAATTGATGGATACACTTCATCGGCTTGGTTCCCATACTCACAGCAATCTGGCAATTTTAATTATATGCGCAATCCAGTAAAAGCAGTAGTAGATGCTTATGATGGCTCGGTTAAGTTTTATATTATTGACAGAAGTGACCCTATAATTCGTAGCTATGAAAAGATATACCCAACACTTTTTGAAAAAGACGAATTCCCAACGGATTTGGAAAGCCACGTTCGTTACCCTGAAACATTATTCAAGGTGCAAGCAGAAATTCTTAAAAAATATCATATCACAAATCCAAGTGATTTCTACCAAAAACGTGGTATGTGGGCAACTTCAAAGGAAAAATATGAGGGTGACAAACTTCGTGATGTTGCGCCATATTACAGCCTTATGAAATTAGCAGGAAGTGATAAAGAAGAGCTTGTTATTATGCTACCATACACACTTGTTAATAAGGATAATATGGTTGCGTGGCTTGCAGCAAGGTGTAGTATGCAAAACTATGGTCAATTAGTTGCATATAATTTTAATCAAAATGAAAATATTTACGGAACAAGCCAAATAGAAAATAGAATAGACACCGACCCAGTAATTTCACAGGAAATGACATTGTGGGGGCAGGGTGGCTCGTCTGTTATTCGTGGAAATATATTAGTGATTCCAATTGAAAATAGCATTTTGTATGTTGAGCCAGTGTATATTTCATCTGGAAAAGACGAAGCGGCACTTCCTGAAATAAAGCGAATTATAGTAGCCTATAACGATAAGGTTGTTTCAAGACCAACGCTTGACGAGGGAATAAAAGCATTATTTGGCGTAAATAGACCAATTATGGTTAGCGATAATGATACCCTTGAAAGCGTTATACAAAAGGCACTTCAAAAGTTTGACGAAATGAAGGGCTTTTCAAAGCAAAATGATTGGGAAAACTATGGTAAATCTATGAAGGAATTAGACGACACAATGCAAAATTTAAAGGGAAAAACAAATAAAATTAAATTAACCCCTTGACAAGTTAAGTATGTTATATTATAATGTGTAAAGCAAATGCCTTTACACATTATATTTTTAAGCAGGAATGGTGATTATTATGAGTAAAGATTT
>CAYVWT010000005.1:31709-45384 GCA_964455565.1 uncultured Clostridiaceae bacterium
AGAATGGTGATTCGCTTGAAAGAAAATCGCTTTCAAACTAATCATGCTCCGCAGGAATTTATTGCACAGGCAAAATTTTCTTCGCAAAAACCGCTCCGAAATGCCTATGTGCAAAGTACCATTAACGCCTTATCTGGCTCACGATAAGTGCGTGGTGTCACTTTAATTAAATTTTGTGAGTCTGAAAGGCTAATGGCACTTATATGAGTAAAGATTTAAACGTAACCTTGTTATTTGATTTTTATCGTAATATGCTTACAGAAAAGCAGGTTGACGTTATAGATTTATACTATAACGAGGACTTATCCCTTGCAGAAATTAGTGAGCATTTGGGCATTACAAGGCAAGGTGTTAGGGATAACATCAAGCGTGCCGAGGCAATAATGAAAGATACGGAGGAAAACCTTGGGCTTGTTAACCGTTACATTTCTATAAAAAATATTGCACTACAAATTGGCAAGGAAGTAGAAGAAATTGAAAAAATTGAGCAGGCATCTGGCGTACCGTGGATAGCCCCACGCCTTGCAAAAATTAAATCATTGTTATCTCAAATAGAGGAGTAAGCCCTTATGGCATTCGATAATTTATCAGAAAAACTGCAAAATGCTTTCAAAAAGCTTCGTGGAAAAGGCAAGGTTACAGAGGCTGATGTAAAAGAAGGTATGCGTGAAATTAAGCTTGCACTTTTAGAGGCTGATGTAAATTTCAAGGTAGTAAAAGACTTTGTTGCAAAGGTTACCGAGCGTGCAATTGGCGCAAATGTGTTAGAATCACTTACCGCTGGGCAACAAATAGTAAAAATAGTTAACGAGGAAATGACAGCCCTTATGGGGGGCAGTAATTCCAAAATAAATATATCACCAAAGCCACCAACAATAATTATGATGACTGGCCTTCAGGGGGCAGGTAAAACAACCACAGCCGCAAAGCTTGGTGGACTTTTTAAAAAGCAAGGCAAAAGGCCACTTTTAGTTGCTTGTGACGTTTATCGTCCAGCAGCTATAACGCAGTTAGAGGTTGTTGGCGCTCAATTAGGAATTCCAGTTTTTAAAATAGATGGCAGTAAAGACCCTGTTGAAATATCAAAACAGGCAATTGAACATTCTAAGAAGCATAGCAATGACATTGTGATTATCGACACAGCAGGTAGGTTACACATTGATGAAGCGCTTATGAAAGAATTGCAAAACATAAAAAGCTCTGTTGATGTTTCTGAAACACTTCTTGTTGTTGATGCAATGACTGGGCAAGACGCAGTAACTGTTGCAGGTAGCTTTAACGAACAGCTTGGAATTGATGGTGTAATTCTTACAAAGCTTGATGGCGATGCAAGAGGCGGTGCTGCACTTTCGGTGCGTGCTGTTACGCAAAAGCCTATCAAATTCATTGGTACTGGTGAGAAATTAGATGAATTAGAGCCTTTCCACCCAGACAGAATGGCTTCTCGAATTCTTGGTATGGGCGATGTTCTTTCGTTAATTGAAAGGGCAGAGCAGGTTATTGACATTAAAAAGGCAGAGGAATTAGAGAAAAAATTAAAAACACAACAGTTTGATTTTAATGACTTTTTAAGCCAGTTAGAACAAATGAAAAATATGGGACCACTCCAAAATATATTAGGAATGATACCAGGTGTTGACGCAAAAGCCCTGCAAGGTGCACAGGTAGACGAAAAGAAAATGGCACACGTTGAAGCAATAATTAAGAGTATGACTAACAAAGAAAGAGAAACACCAACTGTTATAAATTCAGGGCGCAAACGTAGAATTGCCCAGGGTAGTGGCAGGAATGTGCAAGAGGTTAATGCTCTTTTAAAGCAATTTGAGCAAATGCAAAAAATGTTCAAGCAATTTGGCAATATGAAAAAAGGCGGTAAGGGGAAAATGCGTTTTCCTTTCGCATAGATATTTTTGATTATTTAAGGGAGGTGAAATAAATGGCAGTTAAGATACGTCTTAGAAGAATGGGTGCTAAAAAGGCTCCTTTTTATCGTGTAGTTGTTGCAGATTCAAGATATCCACGTGATGGTAGATTTATTGAGGAAATAGGCACATACAACCCTCTAACAGATCCATCAACAATCAATATTGATGTTGAAAAAGCACAAAAATGGATTAGCAATGGTGCTCAACCAACTGATATCGTAAAGACCCTACTTAAAAAAAGCGGTATGTAATGGAGGGCTAAATTATGAAAGAATTATTAGAATTTGTTGCGAAATCTCTTGTTGAAAAACCAGACGAGGTTTCGGTTACCCAAACAGAAAGTGAAACTTCAATAGTTCTTGAACTAAGAGTTGGCGAAGGTGATATGGGTAAGGTAATTGGCAGACATGGTAGAATAGCTAAGGCTATACGCACAGTTGTTCGCAGTGCTTCTGCGCAAGAAAAAAAGAAAGTTATTATCGAAATAATATAAAGACAATAGGGGTGGGAACTTATCTGTTCTCTCCCTCTGTGTTTATGTTATACTAATTTTCATTAAAATGGCTATTTACTTTGCGGCTAATTTTTCGCTATGCTTCGTTGCAGAACCATCGCCAATGGACAAACCATTGACGAGAACCTGCGCCTTGCCTAACAAAAAATTATCACACAAACTTTCATAGCATTTTATATAAAAATTAGTATTAGGAGAAATCTATGAGCGAAAGAATTGAGATTGGCAAAATTGTTAATACTCACAGCTTAAAGGGTGAGGTTAAGGTTACACCTTGGTGCGATGATGAAGGTGTTTTTGACACGCTTAAATTTGTTTATACCGCCGATTCTAAGCTTCAAATTACAGCTGCAAGGCCACATAAAAATAGCGTAATTGTTAAGTTTGTGGGCGTGGACCATATTGATGAGGCGCAAAAACTGCGTGATAAAATTTTGTATGCAGAAAAAAATGATTTAAAAGAACTGCCTAAGAACACATATTACATTAAAGATTTACTTAATATGGACGTATTTGATGCCAACGATAATAACCTTGGGATTGTAGTTGACTGCTTTCCAACAGGTAGCAATGATGTTTATGTTGTTAAAAATGAAGATGGCAAACAAATTTTACTTCCTGCTATAAAACAGGTTATTAAAAAAATTGATGTTGAAAATAAGCGTATGACGGTAGAGCTTATGGAGGGATTACTCGGCGATGAGGATTGATATTCTAACGTTGTTTCCCGATATGGTTAGCAGTGTTCTATCACAAAGCATAATTGGTAGGGCACAAAATAGTGGAATAATTGAAATAAATTGCATAGATATAAGGGATTTTACTACAAATAAACACAAAAAAGTTGACGATGCACCCTATGGTGGAGGGGCTGGTATGGTTATGCAACCAGAACCAATTTACCTTGCGTATAAAAGCATAGTAGACAAGGTAGATGGCACACCATTTGTAATATATCTTTCGCCACAGGGCAAGGTTTTCAGCCAAGACTTGGCAAATGATTTTGCAAAAAAGGAACATATAATATTATTATGTGGTCATTATGAGGGCGTTGACGAGCGTGTTATAGAAGAAATTGTCGATATGGAGGTTTCCATTGGCGATTATGTGCTAACAGGTGGCGAAATACCAGCAATGGTTCTATGTGATAGCGTTTGTAGGCTAATTCCAGGCGTTCTTTCAAGCGAGGAAGCGTTTTCAAATGAATCTCATTATGATGGGCTTTTGGAATATCCGCAATACACTCGTCCGCCAGAATTTATGGGAAGAGCTGTGCCAGAGGTACTGCTTAGTGGACATCATAAAAATATAGATAAATGGCGATATGAACAATCAGTTATTCGTACAAAGCACAAACGCCCTGATTTATTAAATGAGGTGTAGCTATGAATAAAATTGGTATTTTAGGTGGAACATTTGACCCTATACATTATGGGCACCTTTTTATTGCAGAAAATGCAAGAGAATTTTTTTCACTTGATAAAGTAATATTTATCCCAACAGGCACACCACCTCACAAGCTTTCACATAATATTACCGACAAAATGCACAGATATAATATGACAAGGCTTGCAATAGATGGTAATCCTAATTTTGATATATCTAAAATTGAGATTGATAGAAATAGCACTTGCTATACTATTGATACGATTGCTCAGCTTGAAAAATTATACCCTAATTCAACTTTTTACTATATTGTGGGTGCGGATTCACTTTTAGATATGGTAAATTGGAAGTATTTTAAAAAGCTTTTTAAAATAATAGAAATAATTTCAATAAATAGAATAACAAGCAACACGATAGATTTTTACGAAGCCACTAAGCGAATGAAAGAGGAGGATGGTGCGAAAATCCATACACTTGAAATGCCAATACTTGAAGTATCATCAACGGAGATAAGGCGCAGAATTAAAGAAAACCTGACGGTTAGATATATGTTACCTAATTCTGTTATAGAATATATATTTTCCAATGATATTTACGAAAGGAAATAAGCGAAATATGGACATAGTATATATTGAGAATGAATTGAAAAAAATAGTAACACCAAAACGTTTTCAGCATAGCGAGGGCGTTAGGTATGAGGCAGTAAAGCTTGCAAAACAGTATGGTGCAGACGAAAAAAAAGCAGAGCTTGCAGGGCTTGTGCATGATTGTGCGAAGGATTTTGAATATGAACAAATGCTAAAGATGTGTGACCATTACGGAGTTATTTTGGATACTGTTTCATTGAATGAAAAAAAGCTAATACATTCACAGCTTGGTGCCATGTATGCAAAAAAAGTATTTGGTATAGATGATGATGAAATTTATGACGCAGTTTTTTACCATACAACAGCAAAAGCAAATATGCCTTTGCTAACTAAAATAATTTATATTGCAGATTATATCGAGCCAAACAGGACGTTTGAGGGTGTGGACGAACTTCGACAAACGGCATATATCAACATTGATAATGCAATTCTTACAGGGCTTGATTTTACAATAAATCAATTAGTAGGCGAGAAAAAAATGTTACACCAAGAAACGATTAACGCAAGGAACGATATTATATTAAGGATGAGGTGCAAAAATGACTGAATTAGTTAAGAAAATTGTAAAAGCATTAGATGATAAAAAGGCACAAAGTATCGAGGTAATTGATATTACGGAAGTAAGCCAAATTGCAGATTATTTTGTAATTTGCACAGGTACGTCTTCGACACACGTTAAGGCACTTGCCGACGAGGTTGAATTTCAAGCAGGTGGGCAAGAAAGTGATATTGGCTTTCACAAAGAGGGATATGGCAGTGCATCTTGGATATTACTTGATTATAAGGATGTTATTGTGCATATATTCTATGGGGAAACTCGTGATTTTTACAACCTTGAACACTTATGGGCAGATGGCAAAAAGGTAGATATTCAAAAGGTATTGGAGGCATAAAAGGTGCAATACGATTTTAATAATATTGAAAAAAAGTGGCAACAAATATGGGATGAAAATGAAACCTTTAAAGCAAGTACTGATAAAACCAAGCCTAAATTTTATGGCTTGGTTGAATTTCCGTATCCATCTGGTGCAGGGCTTCACGTTGGGCACCCAAGAGGATACACAGCAATAGACATTATCTCTCGCAAAAAGCGTTTGGAGGGCTATAATGTTTTATTTCCAATGGGCTGGGATGCTTTTGGACTTCCAACTGAAAATTATGCAATCGCAAACAAAATTCACCCTGCAAAGGTAACAGAAAATAATGTGCTAAACTTTAAACGTCAGCTTAAAATGCTTGGGTTTTCCTTTGATTGGTCAAAGGAAATAAACACGACAGACCCAAATTATTATAAATGGACACAGTGGATATTTTTAAAATTGTTTGAAAATGGATTAGCATATAAAACTAAAATGCCTATCAATTTTTGCACAGGCTGTAAGGTTGGTCTTGCAAATGAAGAGGTAGTTAGTGGTGCGTGTGAGCGTTGTGGCAGCGAGGTTGTGCAAAAGGAAAAAAGCCAATGGATGCTTAGAATAACAAAATATGCACAGCGTTTAATTGACGACCTTGATGACCTTGATTATATTGAAAAGGTTAAGACACAACAGAAAAATTGGATTGGTCGTTCAGAGGGTGCAGAGGTTAAATTTGCAATTAATAATTTTGATGATACTGTTACGGTTTATACAACACGCCCTGACACGCTTTTTGGCGCAACATATATGGTGCTATCACCAGAGCATAGTTATATTGAAAAATATAAGGATATTATAATAAATTATGCAGAGGTTGATGAATATAAAAAACAATCTGCTAAAAAAAGTGAGTTCGAGCGCACAGAGCTTGCAAAGGATAAAACAGGTGTGCAATTAAAAGGTATATATGCTATTAACCCTGTTAATGGCAAGGAAATTCCAATTTGGATATCCGATTATGTTCTTGTTACATACGGAACAGGTGCAATAATGGCAGTTCCTGCACACGATACTCGTGACTGGGATTTTGCTAAGAAATTTAATATGCCAATAATTGAGGTTGTAGCAGGTGGAAGTGACGTTCAAGAAGAAGCGTACGTTGATGTTGAACAAGGAACTATGATAAATTCTGGCTTTCTAAACGGTATGCAGGTAACGGATGCAATTAATGCGATGATAAATTTCCTTCAAGAAAAGGAAATTGGCACAAAAAGGGTTAATTTTAAGCTTCGTGATTGGGTATTTTCTCGCCAAAGATATTGGGGCGAGCCAATTCCACTTATTCATTGTGATAAATGTGGCTGGGTAACAATTCCCGAGAGTGAATTGCCACTTGTGCTTCCAGAAACAGAGGATTTCGAGCCTGGTGAATCTGGCGAATCCCCACTTGCAAAAATGACAGATTGGGTAAATACCTCTTGTCCTAAATGTGGTGGAGAGGCGCAACGAGAAACAGACACAATGCCACAATGGGCTGGCTCATCATGGTATTTTCTACGATACATTGACCCAACTAATACGGACTTTTTAGCAGGTATGGACGAGCTTAAATATTGGCTGCCAATTGACTGGTACAATGGTGGTATGGAGCATACCACACTTCACCTTTTATATTCACGGTTTTGGCATAAGTTTTTATATGATATTGGCGCAGTGCCAACAAAAGAGCCATATTTTAAGCGAACCTCACACGGTATGATACTTGGTGAAAATGGCGAGAAAATGTCTAAATCAAGAGGAAATGTAATAAACCCAGACGATATTGTAAAGGATTTTGGCGCAGATACTTTTAGAACATACGAAATGTTTATCGGTGCTTTTGACCAAGCTACACCGTGGTCAATGCAGGGTGTTAAGGGCTGCTATAAATTCTTAGAGCGTGTGTGGAATTTACAAAATATATTGGTAAATGGTGATGAATACTCAAAAGAGTTAGAGAGTACATTCCATAAAACAATTAAAAAAGTTACAGATGATATTGACAAAATGAAGTTTAATACAGCAATTGCAACACTTATGAGCCTTATAAACGATATAACAAAGCTAAATAAGATTAATAAATGTGAGTATAAAACTCTACTTGCACTACTTAACCCAATAGCACCACATATGACAGAGGAGCTGTGGGTATTAATCGGCGCAAAGGGTATGATTACAAACGCTAACTGGCCAAAGTATGACGAGGCAAAAACACAGGACAGCGAAATTGAAATGGTTGTTCAAATAAACGGCAAGGTTAGAGATAAAATTGTAGTAAGCGCAGAAGAAGGGCAAGATGTTGTAAAGGAAAAAGCCCTTACAAATGAAAAAATCAAGGCTTTAATAGATGGAAAAGAAGTAGTAAAGGTGATAGTAATCCCAAAAAAAATTATTAATATTGTAATAAAATAAGTAAAAAATGGTAGTCATTATCGGCTACCATTTTTTTAAAACATTACTTTTGTTGGTTTTGTTGTGGATTCATATTTGACAAAATCTGTGGAACTTTGTCAAGCATCTGTGTTACATTTTGGCTAAAGCCTCCTGCTGCACTAACTGGAACAAGTGAAGCAGTACCCTTGTCAATAATAATTACTGCATCTGTGCTAAGTCTTGCACCAAGACCAAGAGCGCCACCCTGCATATTGCCTCCATTACTTGGGCTTGCTTGTGCATTAGCTTGTGAGCTTTTGCTTTGAGTATCGCCACCGCCATATCCAAGTGTAACAGATATTACTGGCAAGAAAGTTTTATCGCCCTGTGTAACAGCCTTGCCGATAAGTCCTTCCTTTTGTGCAAAATTTTCCATATTAGTAAAAAGTGTATCAACATTTTGTGTTAAAGTTTGGTCCATTTTTAGTTTCCTCCTAATAATTTTTAATTTTACTTTTTGTGTAGTTTAAAATCGTAGTACCAATATTAACCTTTGCATTAGCGTTTAAATAAATATAGTCTTTATTTGACATAAAATCAGGGTATTGCTTTATATAGGTTGCATTTATAAAGCCTCGAACCATATTTACTGCGCCACACACAACACCTGTTGCATATAGGTCTTTAAACCCATAAGAAGTTGTTATATTAATGTCGGTTGGGTTAGCTAGTCGAATTAAACTGCTACTGCTTTTTTTGCCTTTTTGTGACCGTACTACCATTCTAAATATTTTTATTTTAAACAGGTAAACAGTAAGCATAGGCTTTTCATTTTCAATCATTACTAAAACTTTTAAAAATGGATAAAGCCATAAAAATGATAAATTCATATTTGAGTTATTAGTGTCAATAATAAATTTAACCCTAAGCGCTACTGAAAAAATTAGCATTATTAAAAATAATAGAAGTAGCAGTAATGTGGCAGTAAAATAAATCAAACCCATGGAGATCACCTCCAAATCTTTTTAATTGCGTTTGATTATCAACAGTAGTTTGCCCTAAAATAAGTGGTAAAATTCAGTTAAAATTTTCAAAAAAATTGACACAATATAATTTATAGTGTAAAATCTTTTTATATTTGATATAAGAGGTGACTTATGAAAATTGGTATTATAGGTGCAATGTCGGTTGAAGTTGCAAAGCTTAAAGATATGATGGAAAATGTTAAGGTTGAAAGAATTAGCCAAATTGACTTTTATTGTGGAAGGCTTTGTGGAAATGAAGTTATTGTTGCAGTTAGTGGAGTTGGTAAGGTTAATTCTGCAATTTGTACACAAACTATGATTTTAAAATATAGTCCATCAGTTATAATGAACACAGGCGTTGCAGGTGGTATTTCGAAAGAAACAAAAATTGGCGATTTGGTTATTGCAACAGCAGTTGTGCAGCACGATATGGACAGTTCCCCTTTGGGTGACCCAGTAGGTATGATTTCTGGAATAAATATGATTAACATTCCTTGTGCCAAATATTTGGTAGAACTCCTAAAAAAGGCTTCAAAATCAATTGAAAACACAAATATTTTTACTGGTATAATTGCAACTGGTGACCAATTTATAAATAGCAATGAAAAAATTAAAAATATAAGCGAACAATTCAATGCTATTGCAACAGAAATGGAAGGTGGTAGCATTGGACATGTTTGCTATGTAAATGGCGTGGATTTTTGTGTTGTGAGGAGCATTTCCGACGGTGGTGATGACTCATCAAATATGGATTTTCTTGAATTTTTAGAGATTGCAGTTAAAAAATCAATTGAGCTTACGATAAACTTTTTAAGGTTGGTGAAGGATTATGAATAAAATTGAAAGCTTTAAGGTTGACCACAGAACAATAAAAGTTGGGGTATATATTTCCCGTGTTGATGGCGATGTTACAACCTATGATATGCGAACAAGAAAGCCGAATACTGGTGATGTTATGGATAATGTGACAATGCACACGGTCGAGCATATGTTTGCTACTCTAATTAGAAACTCTGAAATTGCAGGTGATGTAACATATTTTGGACCAATGGGCTGTCAGACAGGCTTTTATTTTTTGGTAAGAAATGCAGATAATTCAAAGGTTATAAATACTATTAAATCTGTTTTACTTGCTGTTTTAGACCATAACGGAGATGTTTTTGGTGCAAGTGAAATTGAGTGTGGAAATTACAAGACACTTGATTTATCCTCTGCAAAGACAGAATGTTTAAATTATTATAATGCAATTAAGGAAATATCTGTAGAAAACCTTAAATACTAAAAAAAAGAATATTATAGGCCAAAAATGCATAACATATAACCACTTAGGTGGTGAAAAAATGGTGTCTATTGGTGTTACAAATAAAAATCACATATCTGCACTCAAAAAAATATTCGAAAATTTTGCAGAGGTAACGCATATTACAAAAAACAAGGACATAAGCAAGTTTGATGTAATAGTTTTATCCGAAAAGGGCAAGATTCAGATTTGTAATACAGTTTCACCAGATACATTTTTAATAATTGATTCAGATATTATTTCTCCATTAGATATTGCGTGCCAGCAAAGAGTGTATATTATAACCTATGGGCTGAACTCTAAGGCAACACTTACTGCTTCAAGCCTTGATGGTATCCAAACATTTTTATGCCTGCAACGAACAGTTATAGATATAAATAATAATGAAATTGAGCCACAGGAGTTTTCAATTCTAAAAAATGATAAATATGATATTGCTGGGCTTATGTCAATTGTAGCTACCTGTATTGTGTGTGGTATTCCTGTTAAAAAACTTTCTAATTTTGTGTTCTAATTCAATTTTTATTGAATAATTATGATTATAGGACTAACACATGATTGAACAGGAGAGTGACATATGGTACAAAACATTCAGACAAGTAACAAGGTTGAGGTAATTGGTGAAATAGAAAGTGATTTTTCGTTTAGCCATGAGGTATATGGCGAAATATTTTATTATTTTACGCTTAAAATACCTCGATTATCCGAAATGTCGGACTACATAGTTATTACCACATCTGAACGGTTAATAAATGATAATGATTTTAAAATTGGACGCAAGGTTTACATAACTGGTCAGTTTCGTTCATACAATAATTATACTAATTCAGGTAATAAGCTAATCTTAACATTATTTGCTAAGGATATTGTAAAAGAAGAAAATGACCAATTTCTTAACCAAATAACGCTTAATGGCTTTGTTTGCAAAGCGCCGATTTACCGAACAACACCTTTTGGAAGGGAAATTACAGATATATTGCTTGCTGTTAATAGGACGTATAATAAATCTGACTATATTCCTTGTATAACCTGGGGCAGAAATGCAAAATTTGCAGGGACGCTGAATGTTGGAGATAATGTAATAATAACAGGCAGAATTCAAAGCAGGGAATATCAAAAGAAACTAAGCGAAACGGAAAGTATAACCAAAACTGCTTATGAAATTTCTGTTTCTAAAATTGAGCTCGATAAAAGTCAAAATATTTCCAGTATATAAATTTTAATGATAGCTAAAAATATAAGCGTAATCAATAATTAGTTTATATACAAAGGAGATGTACTTTAATGGCTAACAAAACATTAGTACCACAGGCAAGAGCAGCTCTTGACAAATTTAAAATGGAAGCTGCACGTGACGTAGGCGTAAACCTTAAACAAGGTTATAATGGTGATTTAACTTCAAAACAAAACGGTTCAGTTGGCGGACAAATGGTTAAAAAGATGATTGAATCAGTTGAAAATGGTATGAAATAACAAAATAATAGTTTTGAAGGGCGACCAACTTAATATAATTAGGGTGGTCGCTTTTTTTTAATTATTTCTCACATAAGTAATATTATTGAATATACTAATATTAATGCATATAGGGGGTGAATTACATTGAATGTGCGTACACGTAGGTTTAACTCACATTTTTTCTACACATTCAGATATAATAGGAAAAATTTTGGTAAATTTATAATAATTGTTTTAATTCTAAGCTTGATTACATATTTAGTAGTTGCACTACAAAATCATTTTATACCGCTTGCACTTTCAATGGCAGAATCAAAAGCGCAAAGAATAGCAACAGTAGTAATTAACGAAACAGTTAGCGAAAAGCTTGCAAAGGACAACATTGGGTACTATGATTTATATAAGATAGAGAAAAATAATGATGGTGAAATATCTGCTTTGGTATCGAATGTAATTAAGATGAACCAAATAAAATCAGAAATTACAACATCAATTCAAGAAAAAATATCAAATATTGAAGTGCAACAAATTGGTATTCCACTCGGGAATTTGACAAACAATTATCTTTTAGCAGGTAGAGGCCCTAAAATTCCAATTAAGCTAATGATAGTCGGTATAATCGAGATGAATTTCAAAAATTCATTTATTAGTGCAGGTATAAACCAAACAAAGCACGAAATTGTACTCGAAGCAAAAGCAACGATAACTGCAATTTTGCCGGCTGGACGAAAAACAGCCGAGGTTTGCACAACAATACCTGTTGCAGAAACAATTATTGTTGGCAATGTTCCAACCACATATACAAATATTGAGGGTATTCCATATTCACCACAAAATAATATTTTAAACAAAATACCATAAATTTTATTGTTAATTTCCGAAAAAATGGTATAATAGAATATACCATTTTTTAAGGAGTATTAATGATGATTGATGAGAGAATAAATCAGCTACGAAAAGAGCTTGAACACCACAACCATAGCTATTATGTTGAGGATAATCCAACAATTAGTGATTTCGAATATGATAGACTAATGAATGAACTCATTAAGCTCGAAAGCGAAAACCCATTATTAGTTTCCAACAATTCCCCCTCACAGCGTGTAGGAGGCAAGCCACTTGCAGGCTTTGAAACTGTGACGCACAGTGTTGTAATGGAGAGCTTGGCAAATGCGTTTTCAAGAGGAGAATTAGAAAATTTTGATAACAACATGCGTAAGGCTATTGGGGATTCGGAGTTAGAATATGTTGTAGAAATGAAAATAGATGGACTTTCTGTTTCGCTTGAATATGAAAATGGTGTATTTGTGCGTGGTTCAACTCGTGGGGATGGTTTAACTGGCGAGGATGTTACGCAAAATTTAAAAACTATTAAATCAATTCCACTAAGATTAACAAAGGACATACCATTTATT
Source organism: uncultured Clostridiaceae bacterium (assembly GCA_964455565.1). GTDB lineage: Bacteria > Bacillota > Clostridia > Monoglobales > Firm-18 > CAYVWT01. Next base: position 44,646 of record CAYVWT010000005.1, read on the forward strand.
GAGGTTCGTGGCGAGGTTTTTATGCCAATTGATAATTTTATTAAGTTAAATGAGCATAGAGAGGAACAAGAACAGCCACTTTTTGCGAATCCACGAAACGCAGCTAGCGGTTCACTTCGTCAGCTTGATAGCAAAATCGCATCGCAAAGAAAGCTTGATATATTCATTTTCAATATTCAACAAATAGTCGGATATGATGTAAAAACCCACACAGATGGGCTAAAATTGCTTAAAGAATTAGGCTTTAAGGTTAGCCCAACATACAACGTATTTTCAAACATAACCTCGGTATGCAATGAAATTGAGCGTATTGGGGAACTGCGTGGTGGCTTGCCATTTGAAATTGATGGTGCAGTTATAAAAATTAACCTGTTTGAGCATAGAAAAGTGCTTGGTAGCACAGCTAAATCGCCTAAATGGGCAATTGCATATAAATATCCTGCCGAGCAGGCACAAACAAAATTAATTGATATTTTTGTACAGGTTGGGCGAACAGGAGTGCTAACTCCCAACGCAGTATTAGAGCCTGTTAGAATATCAGGCTCTACTGTAAGCCGTGCAACCCTTCATAATATAGACAATATATTATCAAAGGATATTCGCATTGGTGATAATGTAATTATTCAAAAGGCAGGAGAGATAATTCCAGAGATATTGCAATCAATCAAGGAAAAACGAACAGGAAATGAAATTATATTTGAAATGCCGAAAAGATGCCCTGTTTGTGGTGGCGAGATTG
>CAYVWT010000005.1:45446-45798 GCA_964455565.1 uncultured Clostridiaceae bacterium
TATTAGCCCAATATGCCCTGCACAAAAATTGCGAAATATAATACATTTTGCAAGCCGTGATGCAATGAATATAGATGGACTTGGCCCTGCAATTGTTGAACAATTAGTAAATAGTAATCTAATTGAAACTGGTGCAGATTTATATTATCTTCAATTTAATGATTTAATTGGAGTAGAGCGAATGGCAGAAAAATCTGCGAAAAATCTTTTAGATGCCATTGAGAAATCTAAAAATGCAGGGCTTGGCAAGGTTATTTTCGCATTAGGAATTCGCCATGTAGGAAGTAGAACTGCCAAAGCTCTTGCAGAGCATTTTGGAGATATTGATAGCATTTCAAATGCAAAAATAGAG
>CAYVWT010000006.1:0-23921 GCA_964455565.1 uncultured Clostridiaceae bacterium
ACCAACACCAGCAGGAGTTACATTATCAACATCAGCAATATCTGATTTAAGAGCAGGCGATACAGCAGTTTCAGTTGATGTAACAATTTCTGGTTTTACAGCTTTAACAGGGGCGAGCTTCTATATCAATTATGGTGCAACAATAGAAAATGTTACATTTGTACCAGCAGCAGGCTTCACATATAGCAAGGACGTGTCTACTGGTATATTAAGCGTTGCGGTAGCTAATTCAACAGTTACAACAACTTCACCATTCGTAATTGGTACTATCAAATTTGATGTTAAATCTTCTGCAACTGCAGGTGCAATAACATTCTCTATTGATAATGCTAAATATGCACCAAATGCGGCTGATGTTGATGTAACAAATATTACAGTTGGAGCTTTGACTGTGGTTGCTAATAATAAACCAACAGCAACTGTAACAATTGAAGGTTTACATTATGTTGGTCAAGTATTAACAGCTAAGTATGTATATGCTGATGCAGATAGTGATGCTGAGGACACTTCAAAAGTAACGTATCTATGGGAATCTTCAATTGACGGAATTGAATTTGCACCAATTGTTGGTCAAACTGCTTCAACTTTAACACTAACATCTAATGAGGTTAATAAATATATTAAAGTATCTGTTACGGTAAATGATGGTATTGAGGATTCGCTACCACAAACAGAAACAACGACAGTTAAAATATCAAATATTTTACTTGGCGATGTTGATGGCAATGGCAAAGTTGAAACATATGATGCAACATTAGTGTTGAAATACTATGCAAATCCAGTGGCAAACCCTCTAGATGCTGAAAAATTGTTAAGAGCTAATGCCTATACGCAAGATGCAGTAGCTGGTACAATTGACGGCGATGATGCTCTTCAAATTCTATTGATTAAAGCTAAGATCACACTATAGTTTTTTAAGTAACAAAGATATTGTTTAATTGTTTGACAAAAAAATGGGCAAATTTAGAATTTGCCCATTTTTTGCAATTTAGCGATTTGTAAAATATGCGAATACAAAGGAGATACAAAATGTATAACAAAACTCTAAAATCACGAAGAATAATAGGTATAGTTATAGTATTAGCAATGTCATTGCTTTTTATTCCAGTATCTGCAGACGTAAATCCTACTATTTCGTTTACACCTTCTAATGGTACTGTTAAGGTAGGGAACGAAATTGACGTTACCGTTACAATTGATAAGCAATTACCAGTTGCAATGATACAATTTACTATAAATTTTGATCCTCAAAAGCTTAATGTTTTATCAGACGATAAAATAAAGAACCATGTTGATTTTCCTAATGTGCAAGTAGGCTTTAACAATACACTTGGAACAGCTACTATTGTAGAGTTAACTGGTGAAGATCAAAAATTAATCACGCCTCCATATGTTATTGCGACATTTACACTTACAGCAATAGAGGCAGGTAGCTCTAATATATCAATTAGTAAAACTAAATATTCTTATATTGTCGATGGGGTAATACAACATTATGATGTTTCGACAAACAATAGTACTATAACAATTAATAGTGGTACTACTAGCCATGGTGGCAGTTCAACCCCAACCCCAACGCCTTCTCCAACGCCTACACCAACACCAACGGTAGCACCAACCCCAACACCGCCAGCGGTCGTAAATGTTGAGGTTAAGCCAGTTGTAGCAGACGGTAAGGCAACATCGACAGTAACAGAAGCTGCGGCAAACAAGGCTATTACAGAGGCTATTGCAACTGCTAAAAAAGATAATACGACATCAGAGGTTAATATTAATGTAGAAAAATCAACAGAAGTTGTAACAACCGTTGAAACATCAATCAAAGAAAGCACAATGACAGCTTTAAAGAGTAAATCCGTTGATAATGTTACTGTTTCAACACAACTAGTTGACGTATCATTTGATAAAAAGGCGATAACAGTTATTTCGGATAATACAAAAAATGATGTTTCACTTTCTGTGGAAAAGGTTGATAATACTACACTTTCAGCAGAAATTCAAAAAGAAGTAGGGGCAAAACCAGTTTATGATTTTAACCTTATTTCAAATGGCAAAAAAATTAGTGATTTTAAAGATGGTTCAGCGAAAATTAGCATACCATATATATTAAAAGATGGTGAAAAGGCACAAGACCTTGTAATTTACTACATTAAAGACGATGGCACATTACAGAAAATGACAAATGTAAAATATGACGAAAAGCTTAAAGCAGCAGTATTTTACACAAATCACTTTTCAAAGTTTGCTATAGCGTTTGAGATACAATTCACAGACGTTTCTGGCTGGTCAGAGGAATTTATATATTACCTTGCCAAAAAGGGAATAATCAATGGTAAGGAAGATGGTATATTTGCACCAGAGGATAACATCACAAGAGCAGAATTTGTAGCAATTATCGCTCGTTCTGTTGGCGTTGGTAAGGACCAAATAGCTAAGGCAGAGTATTCAGATGTAACTGTGGCAGATTGGTTTGCGCCTTACGTTACATGGGCAAAGGAAAAAGGAATTGTTTCTGGCTATGAAGATGGTAGCTTTGCACCAAACAAAGAAATTACACGAGAAGAGTTATGTACTATGATTGTTAGGACATTAACTGCCTACAATTTGGCACCAGAAAAAGCAGAATTAAGCTTTGCTGATGCTAATACTACAAGCGATTGGGCAAAGGAAAGCATTGCTTCGCTTGCTAAGTTAGGTATTGTTTCGGGTAAAGGTGACAATCAATTTGCACCACTTGATAATGCAACTCGTGCAGAATCAGCAAAAATCATTACTGGTATGTACAAAATATTAAATAATATTAAATAAAGAAAACGCCTATTTGGAAAGCAATTTCCAAATAGGCTGTTTTTTTAAACAAAAAAGGCAACCCTTTAAGGATTGCCTTTTTGTTTTATAACGATAGGAACCTTACACATAAATGTTGCAAGGTTCCGAGTTTCATAAAAGTTCACCCTAATCCCCAAGATTGGGGGCAGGGGGTTGACGTATCCAACAGAAACTTTTTTATTATGCTAAGTTTTTTTTCACTAATTCGTTAATTATTTTACCGTCTGCCTTACCTTTGGTTTTGGGCATAATAGCCGTCATTACTTTGCCTATATCCTTCATTGATGAAGCACCAACCTCGGTGATTGCTTCCTTGACAAGCACGTCAATTTCTGCCTCTGTAAGCTGCTGTGGGAGATAAACAAGTAAAACCTTAATCTCTATATTCAACTCATCAATAAGCTCCTGCCTGCCACTTTTTACGTAATCTGGGAGGACGTCTCTGCGTTTTTTAACTTCTTTAGAAATAACATCAATAACACCTTCATCATCAAGGGTAATTTTATTATCCTTCTCGATTTGCAAAACAGAAGAGCGAACCATTTGGACAGCATTCTTACGAATGGTATCTTTTTCCCTCATAGCTGTTTTTAAATCGTCCATTAATTTTTCTTTAAGAGACACACAAAACCCACCTTTTAATTAAAACTTACGTTTTCTTGCTGCCTCTGATTTCTTTTTACGTTTAACGCTTGGCTTTTCGTAATGTTCCCTCTTGCGGATTTCTGACAAAACACCTGATTTGGAGCATTGCCTTTTAAACCTGCGAAGCGCACTGTCTAAAGTTTCATTTTCTTTAACTCTGATTTCTGACACAAAATTTCCCTCCCTCCGCTACCGGCAAATGTATGCGGCTTGTATACGGAAATAACCGGATACAAAGTATATTATACTTAAAATGATTGGCTGTGTCAAGGTTTATTGCAAAAATGTTTTGATATTGGTAAATAAATACACATAATTTTTTATGCGAAAATGGCTATTTCATATATTTTGCAAAGGTTTTGTAAATTAACCAAATATATGAAGCAATAAAAATAATCCATATTATTGGCAAATAACTTGCAAAAAATGTTTTAAAATAAACTCCAAAAATTATACCAAGTGAAAACAGACAGATTTTTAGCCAACCATAATCCCAAGCATTATACTTTTTAGCCGCATTTAGAAGTTTTTCAATTAGTTTTTTCATAATATCGCCTCCCCTCTTTACAAATATCTTATTAATTCATTATACGCCTAATATTATAACTAATCAATAGATATTGTTGGAAGTTATTTGTGAAAACTATTATAAAAATAAAAAGCGAGGGGTTAGCCTCGCTTTAAGGTTAAATTTAGTCTTTATGGTGTAACAGTTGTGCCTGGTGTAGTAGCGTCTGGTGTAGTAGCGTCCGTTGGAGCAGTATCAGAAGCATCCTCGTCATCTATTACAATTGTTTTGCTGTCATCATCATATTCAACCTTTTGCTTAAGTGTCTCAGCGATAAAACGAATTGGAACCAAAGTGCGGTTATCTTTCACCTCTGCTGGCACGTCAAGCTTAACTTCTGCGCCATTTACAAGGGCAACATCGCTACCGATAACAAGCTTAATTACAGTATCATTTTTTGTTATTGTTACTGTTGAGGAAGCTTCGTCCCAAGCAATTTCTGCGCCAAATCTATTCATAATAGCACGAACAGGTATTAATGTGTGGTCGTTTTTAACAATTGGTGGTACGTCGAAATCAACACCATCGCCTTTTAAAAACACATCAATTTTTTCATCCTTAGCTTCCCGTTTTGCTTTTGCAATTTCAGCTAACAATGCCTTTTTAGCAATATGGTCTTTTTTAATAGCTTTAAATGCTGCTTTTAAATCTTTTAGCTTAGAGTTTATATTGCTCGTTTTATCGTCTTCAGTGTTTGAATTTTCTGATTTTTTAATATCTCTTTCTAATGCCTTTGTCGCTAATTTTATTTTTAACTCTTCAACTGTAATTCCTAATTTTGTAGACTCTTTCTCCAAAAATGCGTTTATTTCTTCTGCAGTAGGTTGAGGCCTTTTTACATCATCTGATTTCATTTCGGTAGTATTAGTGCTAAGCATTTCTTTCTGTGATCTTGGAGCCATATTTTCGTCAGATTTTGCATATATCATAACCGAGCTTGTTAAAACCATTGCTAATACCAAACTAATAGAAATAACTCTTTTCATTTTTAAACTCTCCTTTAGAATAATTTTTTAAATGTACCTTATTGAACTTTGGCTGCAGAAAGTTTTGCTAATATTTTTTGAGTTTGAGCCTTTATTTTTGTAATTCTTTCAGCAATTTTTGCTTCTCTTTCAGCTTTTAACTGTGCCTTGTAAGTAACCCAATCAACACCCTTTGCAGCCGCTTCAGCTTTTTTAGCCTCAAGGGTTGCTGACATTTTTGCTTTTAATTCATCAACGGTTATACCTAATTTTTCTGCTCTTTGCGTTATAGCTGCTGATTTTGCAGCTTCTAATTCAGCTTTTGCAGAGGCTAATGTGTCACTTGCAAAGATGTTCATTGAACCTAAAAGCAATAATCCTAATACTAAAACCCCTGAAATAATTTTTTTCATTTTGACTACCTCCATTTTATAATATTTGTTTCATAATATAATAAACGAGAATGACAGTTAATTTTTGGGGGGTACTTTCGAAATATTTAAAATAATTAGTGCTTTGATTTATTTTGATTTTCAGCTTTATTCTCAATCTGTGAGGTTTCTCTTTCTCTAATTCGTTGTAGAATTGTTTTTACCCTATCTCGTGGGGGATCTTGTTTTTCAACCTGCGGAATAACCTCTTGCTTGTTATTTTGTGTATCCTCCACTTGCCCAGAAGCTTCTTGTGCTTGTGTATTATTAATACTTGGTGCTTTGTTTATTGGGCGTCTTTTTAAATTGGGTTTTTCAATTTTTGTATTTGTGTTTTTTTGAATCTCTTTTTCCTTTATTCGCTCTTCTTTGATTTGCTTAATAATATCACGCACAGGCATATCTATAAGGTTTTCCTTTGAAAGCTCAGGATTTTTAAGGGTTGCCCTCTCGATAAGTTTAAGCTTTCCCGCAGAAATATGTTGCTTTTGTGCTTCTTGCACTTGAATTTTATCAACACTATCAAATTGTACATCGGGATGTATGTTTTTCAAAACGCCACTATTTGTATAATTATTTACTTTTTCCTTGATTTTTTCCAATACCTTAGCGTCACCTGATGAGTTAAGTAGAACTACATTTTCAAGGCTTTCGCTCATATATCCTTTTTCAATTGCCTTTTCGATAATTTTCTCGACAGATTTTTCGGTGGAATTATAATTTAATGAAGTTTCTGCAAGTACCATTTCACCATCAGAATTAAGCCCCTTTGCGCTAATAACACGGTCAAAGCAATTTACACCAAGCTCGATACTTGGGTTTATATCTACATATAAATAATTAGCAGGAACATAGTACGCATATACCAAAACACTTGCAGAGGTCAAAATCATAGCCGCTGCAAGCCCTGCAACTAAACGTGGTGCAATTCTTAATGTGCTTGGTTTTATATCCGCCATTTCGCCAATTTGCAACTGAGTATTATGCCTAAACTTAATAAATTGACCAGTGCTTGACAAGCCAATATATTGTGGATGATTTTTTTTAGCTACTATAACATTCATTTGTCAAACACCTCCTTGTATAAATTCTTGAATAGTTTCAAAGTCGCCAGACTTTATAACAACAAGCGCAACGATGAATTTGCGAAGTCGCTCTAACTTTTTGCGTGGTATCAAAAGGCACTTTTCTATTTCGGCAAGAGGTAGCATTTTTGTACGCTTAATGGATTTTAGCCAATCCTCTTTTAGTACAATTTGCTCCGCAAGAGTGATACATTCCTTGCGAAGCTTTTCATGCTTAGGCGATTCCTGCACAAGTGACTCAAAGGTAATATGATAATATTTAAGCTCCTCTTCAAGCAGTAGCATATCCATACGTCTATCTTGGTTTGCCTTCTCTATTTCATAAAGATGAATAGACTGTTCAATAGTATAATCAGCAATATTTTCTTCATTATCGTCCCAAAAAGTGTTACATAAGACGGTAAGTTCATTAGTTTTTCGTTCTTTTCTAAAATGGTCTATAAGGCGGTTTTTAATCACCTGCGTGGCATAGGGTGGGAAGTTGCCTTTTTCGGGCATATAGCTCATAATTGCGTCATACAATGCCAACATAGCTATGGAAACCTCATCATCATTATGTATATCAACATAGCGACCAGTCCATTTGTTCACATTGGCAATTACAAAGCCACGATACTCATCTATAAATTTTTCCGTTTCCTCACGGCTTTGGCGCAAGCACAAAATTCTTTCGTTGAGATTTTGCATAACGAGCCTCCGAATATTCCCTGTAAATTCGATGTTGTCAATATAGTATACGAATATATTATCGAATTTTTGGGGGTAATCTATATTTTTTTTATATACTCATATAATACAACAAATAGTATTATTTTTCAACAAAAGAGTATATATAACATAATCTGCTAAATATGTTGGACATTTTACTATTATTATGATAAAATTAACATTAACATAGTGTAAAAAAAAGATTTTAGGAGATGCAGTATGAGAGATGGAAATTTAGAGGAATTCAAAGAGCTATTTATAGGTTTAAAGCCAGTAGCGAAAATTTATGATGATATCAGAATTGTCGACCCATTGGAAAAGAAGGTTTATACTTTTCAAGATGATGAGTTAGTTACAACTAAATTAACCTGCTTTGATTTTTGGGGGCGCAATGAATCTTGTGCCAACTGTATATCCCTAAGGGCGATAAAAGAAAACGATACGTTCGTAAAAATTGAAAATAATAATAAAGAAGCATATATGGTAACAGCTATTCCTTTTGCGTTTAGTGATAGAAATGTTTCGGTAGAGATACTCAAAAATATTACAAAAAGTTTGTTTTTCGCAAATTCAACTACTACTGAAGCTATAGAGATTTACAGCCTTATAAATGACATTAATATATTGGTTATGAAGGATGCCTTAACAGATATTTACAATAGAAGGTATATTAATGAACGGTTGCCTGTTGATTTAATAAATGCTGATCTTAAGCTTGAGCCTTTGTCTATAATTATGGCAGATATTGATTTTTTCAAGAATGTGAATGATAATTATGGTCATATTGGTGGGGATTATATATTAAAATGCTTCGCACAAATTTTAGGTAAATATGTTTCCGAGGATGATGGTTGGGTAGCAAGATATGGTGGCGAAGAATTCCTTATTTGTTTAGATAATAAAGATTATAATGAAGCAACGGAAATAGCTGAGAAAATTAGGCAAGAGGTTGAAAAAGAACAATTTATATATAATGGCAAAATAATAAAAATAACATCAAGCTTTGGAGTAGCTTCAAATAAAAATGATTGTTGCGGGATAATCGATGAAATAATTGGTGTTGCAGATAAAAATTTGTATGTGGCAAAAAATAGCGGAAGAAATAAAGTGGTATAAGAATGCCAAATAAAACTATTTTAAAATGTCCAGTATGTGGGCAGTCGCTTCTTAAAGAATTGAAAAATTATACGTGCCCTGCAAAACATATATATGATATTGCAAAACAAGGGTATTGCAACCTGCTATTAGCTAATCAAAAGCTTAGTAAAGAACCAGGTGACAGCAAGACTATGGTGCAATCTCGCAAAGAATTTTTAAATACAGGACATTACAGCGCCCTCGCTAATTCGATTAGTAAAATCGTATTAAAACATTACTCAAACTGCTCCACACCATACAATATTTTAGATTCTGGATGTGGTGAGGGTTATTATTTAGACTATTTAGAAAAAAATATTATTAAAAGTAATATTAATTATTATGGCTTTGACATATCAAAGGAAGCTGTTAAGCAAGCGTCAATTCGCAATAAAAATATTACTTGGACAGTAGGCAGTTCCTTTAATATTACGGTTTTATCAGATAGCATAGATTGTTTAATTAATGTTTTCGCACCAATTTGCGAAACGGAATTTGAGCGTGTAGTAAAAAAGGGTGGTATAATTATATCTGCCACACCTGGGAAAGAGCATTTATATGGTCTGAAAGAAATTTTATACGAAAAGCCATATTATAATGATGAGGAAGTAAACAATATTTGTGGGTTTGAAATAAAGCAAAAAATTCATATTAAATACAACATTAACCTGCTAAAAACTCAGGATATAAAAAACCTGTTAACTATGACGCCGTATTTTTGGCGCACCGAACAAGATAAAATAAAAAAGATTGATGAAATATCTGATTTAAACACTTGTGTGCATTTTATTATTACTATATATGAAAAGAATTGACATTTAAAAGACGTTCCGATAGGTGGTGAGGTAAATCAAGGAATATTTAATATCATTAATACATCAATATGGCGGTATAGGCGTTTTCCTTGGGCTTGTGCTGGAATTTATGGGGTTGCCTCTTCCGGGCGAAGCAATAACGTCATTTTTAGGCTATGTTAGTTTCAGAGTTGGTGGGTATTCTGTTTACATAAATATAATTTATGCAACATTAGGGTCTTTGAGTGGTTCGGTTATCGCCTATTTTATAGGAAAAAAATATGGCGAAAATTTTCTAATTAAAAACGGAAAAATTCTTCACATAACACAAGAAAATCTCAACTTTGCTAAAAAGTTATTCGAAAAAAATAAAATATTATTAATGCTTTTTGGAAGATATATTCCAGGGGTTAGGGTTTTGGTTTCATATTTAGCTGGAATAAGTCGCCTTAAATTCGGCACATTCTTTTTATATACCTCGATAGGAACATTTATGTGGTGTTCAACATTTATCGGCTTAGGCTTTATTTTGGGCGAAAAATGGACAGTAGTTGAAACGATTATTAGGACATATTTCCTTATATTTTTGATTATTGCCGTGTTTGCTTATATTGTGTTTAAATTCTTTAATGGTCATAAAAAAGCTATATTTGCAATCTCTATGCCAATGTTTTTATTTGTAAAGCTTAGTGAGGATTTAATCAAAAAAGAGCTTGAAGTTTTCGATAGCACAATTTATGATTATATTTCAAAAATAATTACACACAATATGACACATTTTATGATGGTTATTTCATATTTAGGCTCGGGCTATGTGATGGTTTTTATTTCATTATTAAGCATAGTATTGTTTTGGAGGAACGAAAAGTATTCGTTTTATTCTAAAATGATAGGCGTTAATTTGATTGCAAGCTCAATAGCAAATGAAATTTTCAAGCTGGTATTTCACAGAGGAAGGCCAAATGTGTTGCGCCTAATAGAAATAAGTGGGTTTAGCTTCCCAAGTGGGCATTCGATGATTGGACTGAGCTTTTATGGTTTTATCTCATACCTATGTTTTAAAAACATAAGGAGTAAGTGGAGGTACGCAATAGTTGCGCTATTCGGAGTGCTAATTCTTTCGATAGGAACAAGCAGAATTTACCTTGGTGTACATTATGCAAGCGATGTGGTTGCAGGCTTTTCAGCAGGGCTTGCGTGGCTTGCAGCATTTATAACAATAGTAAAAATGAGTAAAGGTTGATTTAATAGTATACTATGTGATATAATATAATAATAGTGTCTTAACATAAAAAAGGAGCTTATAAATGAACATAGAAAATATGGAAAAATTGATAATTGGAAATCTAATAGCAAAGCTTCCAATAGTTCAAGGTGGTATGGGCGTTGGAGTATCCCTTTCTGGGCTGGCTTCGGCTGTTGCTAATCAAGGTGGCATTGGTGTAATAGCTGCCGCTGGAATTGGTATGCTCGAATATGATGGCTCGACAAATTATTTTGAAGCAAATATAAGGGCGCTTCGTAATGAAATCCGAAAGGCGAGAGAGCTTACACCTGGAATAATTGGTGTTAATATTATGGTTGCTCTTTCAAATTTCGTTGACCTTGTAAAAGCATCAATCGAAGAGGGTGTAGACGTTATTTTTGCAGGAGCAGGGCTGCCTCTTGACCTTCCAAGCTTGCTTGATAAATCCTCTGAAACAAAGCTTGTTCCTATTATTTCGTCTGCGAAGGCTGCAAAGGTTATCATAAAAAAATGGTACGATAAATATAGCTATGTGCCGGATGCATTCGTGGTTGAGGGACCAAAAGCAGGTGGACACCTTGGCTTTAAACCAGAACAGCTTGACAACCCAGATTACGAATTAGAAAAAATTGTCGTTGCTGTTGTTGATGAGGTAAAACCATTTGAAGAAAAATTTGGAAAGAAAATTCCAATCATTGCAGGTGGTGGAATATACACTGGCGAGGATATTTACAAAATAATGCAATTAGGCGCTTCGGGAGTTCAAATGGCAACTCGCTTTGTTACAACTGATGAATGTGATGCTTCTATTGGGTTTAAAAACACATATATTAGTGCCAAAAAAGAGGATATAGGAATTATAAAAAGCCCAGTTGGTATGCCTGGAAGGGCAATTATAAACGATTTTATAAACGATGTAAACGAGGGTAAAAAATCGCCGTTTAAATGTCCATATCATTGTATCGTAACCTGTGAATACAAAGATAGTCCTTATTGTATTGCAATTGCACTTATTAATGCAAAAAAGGGAATTTTGAAAAATGGGTTTGCATTTGCAGGGGCAAATGCGTACAGAGCAACAGAGATAAATACTGTAAAAAAAGTGTGTGATTGCTTAAAAGAAGAGTATGCACAAGCTGCTTGTAAGACGATATAAAAAATAAATAGTAACATTGAATTAGCATAGGTCCTCTTTCTTAGAGGGCTTTTTTCTTGCAAAATATTTCATAAAATGATATAATGATTTTTGTATATTCTACTTGGCTTATGGAGGCAATTATGAAGGTTGAGATATTAGGGGTAAAAATAGATAATATTACAATGGAACAGGCAGTTAACAAGGTTAATTCATTTTTTGATGGCAAAATACATACTGTTTTCACACCTAATCCAGAGATTATAATGCTTGCACAAAAGGATGAAGAGCTTAAAAAAGCACTAAATAGCGCCGACATTCTGTTGCCAGATGGTATAGGAGTTGTAATTGGTGCAAAACTTATTGGCACACCACTTCCCGAGCGTGTTGCAGGTTTTGATTTTGCCTGTAACCTTCTAAAAACAGATAGAACCTTTTACCTTTTCGGTGCAAAGCCGGGCGTTGCTGAAATGGCGGCAGAAAAATTAAAGGCGCAGGGCACAAAAATAGTTGGAACTCACGATGGATATTTTAATGATGATGCCGAAATAATAGATGATATTAACAATAAAAAACCAGATATCCTCTTGGTATGCTTAGGTGCACCAAAGCAGGAGAAATGGATATATAAAAATAAAGATAAGCTAAATGTAGCATTATGCCTTGGGGTTGGGGGAACACTTGACGTTATCGCAGGAAATACAAAGCGTGCGCCAATTTTGTATCAAAAGCTATACCTTGAATGGCTGTATAGAGCAATAAAAGAGCCATATAGGTTGCCACGACTTATGGCGCTACCACAGTTTTTAATTAAGGTAGCATTTGGAGGGCGAAAATGATATACCCTACCAAATATGCAGGGCAAGGCTAAACAAAAAAAAGGTGGATTATGTATGCTAATAGTTATCGAGGGCGTTGATGGTAGTGGAAAACAGACACATACCGAGCTGCTTTTAAAAAAGCTTTCAACAAATAAAGATGTTTTGAAAATACAGTTTCCAGACTATAACAGCAATTCCTCTGCGCTTGTTAAAATGTATTTAGCAGGAGAGTTTGGAACAAAGCCAAGCGATGTTAACCCATACGTTGCATCAAGCTTTTATGCTGTTGATAGGGCTGCTTCATACCTTAAAAATTGGAAAACTATTTTGGAGCAGGGTACGATTATCCTTGCAGATAGATATACAACCTCAAACGCAATTCACCAAGCGAGCAAGCTTTGTGGGGCAGAGCAGGAAAGCTTTTTAAATTGGCTTTTTGATTATGAATATAATTTATTAAAGCTTCCAAAGCCAAATTTAGTTGTGTTTTTAGATATGCCACCAGAATATGCTCGTGAGCTTATAAGGACAAGGGAAAATAAATTTACAGGCGAGCTGGCAAAGGATATACACGAAAAGGACGAAATATACTTAAAAAATTCATATATGACAGCACTAAAAGTAGCTAATAAATATGGTTGGAGTATAATTAAATGCGTAAATAATGGAAAAATACGCTCGATAGAAGAAATAAATGGAGAAATATATAATTTAGTTGTTAAATGCATCTAATAGTGTAACATATAAGGGGCGAGGCAAAGTGAATTTCACACCGATTGAGCTATCACATAAGGATAAAATAAATTTCTATTTAAAGGCACAGAAAATTCAAAGCAGTGAGCTAACATTTACAACGATGTATATTTGGCGAAATGCTTTTAATATGGCATTTGCCGAGGTTGACGGTTGCCTTATTTTGCGAACGCAGGATAATGGCTATCCACCCAGTCTTCGTTGCCCTTTGGGCAATGGTGATAAAAAAAGTGCAGTTGAAAAAGTGTGTAGATACTTTTTAGAAATTGGCGAAACTCCAAGGTTTTACGGGATAACAGAAAATATGGCAGATGCTTTGGGCGAGCTTTTTGCAGATAAATTTACAATAAGGGAAATGGAAGATTATTCAGATTATGTTTATAAATCTGAAAGGCTTATAAATTTATCTGGCAAAAAAATGCATTCAAAGAGGAACCACCTAAATACCTTTAAAAATACATATAAATATGAATATTCCAAAATAACCTTAGCAGATTCGCAGGAGATTATAAAAGCGTACGATAATTGGTTTTCGTCAGACGATATGTACCTTTTAAGCGAGAGAGGCTCCATAGCCGACATCTTAAATAATTATGATAAATTAGACTTAGTAGGTGGCAAGCTAACAGCAGATGGTGAGCTATGTGCCTTTACAATAGGTGAACAGCTTAACGAAGACACAGCAGTTGTCCATATAGAAAAGGCAAATACTGATATAAAAGGCGCATTTGCAGCAATAAATCAAATGTATGTTGAAAATGAATGGTCGCACATCGAAAATATAAACAGGGAAGAGGATTGTGGTATAGAAGGTCTTAGAAAAGCAAAACAATCCTACCACCCAGATTTTATGATAAAAAAATATAAGGCGATTTTAAAGGATAATGTATTATGATTTATGTATTATGAGGAATAAATATATGGATAAAAATACCCTACGAAGTGAGCTTAGGCAAAAAAGAGATTCATTTAACAAAAATTTAATAACAATGCTTAATGATTTATTATACAATAGAATAATAAATGATAAGCGTTTTATGAGCGCTAAAACCATTATGACATACGTTAGTATGGGTAGCGAGGCAGACACACATAAGCTAATAAATTATGCTTTAGAACTCGGCAAAAAAGTTAGCGTTCCTGTTGTGGTAAGGGGAACAAAAACGCTTAAAATTTCATATATAAATTCCATGGACGATTTGCTCTTTGGTAGCTATGAAATATTAGAACCAAAACAGTTTGTAAAATGTAATAAAGAGGATATAGATTTAATAATAGTGCCAGCATTAGGATTTGACCTAAATGGTCACCGAATTGGTTATGGAGCAGGCTTTTATGACCGTTTGCTTGCAACGACAAATGCAGTTAAGATGGGCATTGGGTATGATTTTTGCATTGCCCTAAATACATTTCCACAAAAATATGATATAAGTATGGACTTCATCTTAACAGACGAGAGGACAATAGAAATATGATTGATAGTGCTGAAAAAGTCGACAATATAATATCATTTGGTGGCGTAAAATGGCTTATGCTTTTTGTGTTCTACCTGCAGTTTTTAGTGCCAGAGCTAATAATTGCTAACTGGTCATTTATATCTGCAAGCGAGCCACCAAGTTATTTTTTAATAGCTATGATACAGCTTTTTGCAGTTGCATTGCCCTGCGCAGTGTATATGTTTTTAAATTCTACCAAACCAAAAGACGTTTTCAAGCTGAACAAAATCTCAAAAACTTCATCTTTTGTATTCGTGCTAATTGGTATATCGGCACAATCAATAGCATCACTTTTAAATATTCCTGTCCTAATGCTAATAAATAGCAAGCTTGGCATGGTTCCAACAGTTAGCGTTGGCACGCCAGATTCCCCAAGTGGGCTTGCTATTGGAATATTCGTTGTTGCATTAATGCCTGCAATAATTGAAGAATGCCTTATGCGAGGGATAGTCCTAACTGCAACCGAGCGCATAGGTTACAGGGCATCACTTTTCATTGGTGGGCTTTTTTTCGCCTTACTACATAACAGAATAGACGGCTTTGTTGGGATTTTCTTTTTGGGAGTAGTCCTATGCTATGTGGTGTGGATGACAGGCTCAATCTTTGCAGGAATGATAGTCCATTTTTCGTTTAATGCATTCGGAATGGTGCTTGATTACATAATCAATTCACAGGGTCTAGCACATCCGTGGCTTGGCGGAGTAATCTTTCAATCGTCAATTATTTTGTTGTCGATAGTTATATTTAGTGCGCTAATTGGCACGATTAAAAGCAAAAAGGTAAAAAGATACAAAACGCAATCACTATTTAAAGAACTATTTTTTGCAATATTTAACCTGCCAATGTTGCTTGTGATTGCAGGGTATATAATGTTTGAATATACAAGGCTATTACACTAAATTCAATTTTTTAAAATGAAATTAGTGTTTCAATTCATTAGGAGGTGCAATTATGCAATATCCTTCATATATCAAAAGTGTACACAAAAGGAAAACTAACCTTAAAAGTATAATAATATGGGTAGTAATTATTGTTATGCTGTTTTTCGCTTATGATGTTCTTGTTGACGTAGGTGGAACAAAAACAGAGTCACCTCAAATTTCTGTTGAAATACCAAACGGTGCAGGAGCTTCTCAGATTGCAGATATTCTTCGCATAAAGGGTGTTGTAAAATATCCATTTGTCTATAAAATCATTTCAAAAGCATACCCTGCAAATTATAAATTTGGTGAGCATATCCTTAGAAAATCAATGTCGTATAATCAAATAATATCCACCATATCCGAAACTGCCCTGCCATCAAATTCCATTAAAGTGCTAATTCCAGAGGGCTTTGAGGTGCGTCAAATAGTGGACGAGCTTGTTTCAAAAGGTCTTGTCGATAGAGATAAATTTGCTGAGCAGCTTTCCACAGCTGAACTTGATTATCCGTTTTTAAAGGATATAAAGCGCAAGCAAAATCGTTTTGAGGGATACCTTTTCCCTGCAACATACATTTTCCAAAAAGGTATGACCGAGCGTGAAATACTACAAGCTATGTTAAATAAATTCAATAGCGAATATACCGAGGAATTCTATTCTCGTGCAAAAGAGCTTAATATGACAGTTGATGAGGTTATAACCTCTGCATCTATTGTAGAGCGTGAGGCAGCGACAGCCGCCGACCTTAAAAAGGTTTCAAGCGTTTTTCACAATAGGTTAAGTGGCAAAATGGCATTAGAATCCTGTGCAACTGTTCAATATATATTAAAAGAGAGAAAACCTGTTTTATCAATTGCAGATACAAAAATAAAGTCACCATATAATACATATCAAAATAAAGGGCTTCCAATAGGTCCAATTGCTTCGCCAGGCAAGGCGGCAATCCAGGCAACGCTATACCCAGAAAAGACAGAATATATGTTTTTTGTTGCAAAGCCAAATGGCGAGCATATTTTTTCTAAAACATACGAGGAACATATAAAGGCAATGAGGAGTGTAGGATTATAAATGGAGAATAACGACGAACACAATATAAATCATGAATATATAACACGTTATATAAGAAGAACTATAAAAAAGAACGAGGGCTTACTTGGTGAAATAGAGCGCTTTGCAAAGGAAAACGAGGTGCCAATTGCCCAACCAGAAACAATGCGGTTTATTGAGGTTTTGCTTAAATCAATAAATGCAAGAAACGTTCTTGAAATAGGCTCTGCAATTGGTTATTCGGCAATTACAATGGCAAACATTGGTGCAAATATAACCACCATAGAGCGTGATGAAAATATGCTTGTGCATTTAATTCCAAACATAGAAAGGGCAGGGCATTCTGACACAATAACCGTCCATAAGGGCGATGCATTAGAAATATTGCCTAATTTAAAAGGAGAATATGATTTTATATTTGTAGATGCCGCAAAAGGACAGTATTTAGAATTTTTTCCTGATTGTATGCGTATGCTAAAAGCAGGAGGAATTTTGTTTTCCGATAATGTTTTGTATAAAGGAATGGTAGCAACAGACGAGCTTGCAATAAGGCGCAAAATAACAATAATAAGAAGATTGCGAAAATACCTTGATGCAATATGTACGTGCGATGAATTAGATACTGCGCTTTTGCCAATTGGCGATGGAGCAGCGATTAGCTATAAAAAAAGATTAGAATGAGGTAACTTATGATAAAACCAGAGCTTTTAGCACCAGCAGGAGACCTTGAAAAATTAAAAATGGCTGTGCTATATGGAGCAGATGCAATATATATGGGTGGGCAGGAATTTTCATTGAGAACAGCTTGTGATAATTTCACATCAGATGATTTGAAAAATGGCATAGATTATGCAAAAAACAAGGGAAAAAACGTATATATTGCGGCAAATGTAATAATGAAAAATAGTAATTTAGATGGACTATATCATTTTGCAAAGGAAATATACAGTCTTGGGGCAGATGCGGTGATCCTGTCTGACCTTGGAGCCTTTGAAATAGTAAAGGATGCAGCGCCAAACCTTGATATACACATTAGCACTCAGGCAAATACAGTAAATTATGCGACAGCCAATGCATGGCACAAAATGGGTGCAAAACGAGTAGTGCTTGCAAGAGAGCTTTCATACAATGATATTAAGGAGCTACGAGAGAAAACCCCAAGCACATTAGAGCTTGAAGCGTTTGTGCATGGAGCAATGTGCATCTCATATTCTGGGCGATGCCTCCTTAGCAATTATATGACAAGCCGTGACGCAAACCAAGGTGAGTGCGCACAGCCATGCAGGTGGAAATATTATTTGGTAGAGGAAACAAGACCAGGGCAGTATATGCCTGTGTTTGAAAATGAAAATGGAAGCTATTTCTTTAATTCAAAGGATTTATGCTTAATTGAATATATACCACAGCTTATTGAATCTGGAATAACCAGCTTTAAAATTGAGGGGCGTGTAAAAAGCGAGTATTATGTTGCAACTGTTGTAAAAGCGTATCGTGAGGAAATTGATAGATACCTTGATAATCCACAAAAATATACATTTGATACAGGTAAAATAGACGAGCTTTGTAAGGTAAGCCACAGGCAATATTCACACGGCTTTTGGAACGGTACACCATTAGATAATGCCCAAATATATGATACCAGCTCATATATTCGTGATTATGACGTTATCGGTATAGTAAAAAGCTGTGACGTGGACGGTAACGCAATAATTATTCAAAAGAATAAGTTTAGCATAGGTGCGGAAATAGAAATAATGCAGCCATATGGCGACTTTGTAAAGCTAACGGTGGAAAAAATGCAGGATAAAAAAGATGAGGATATACAAACTGCACCTCATGCACAAATGATTGTTAAAATGAAGCTACCAAAACAGTTTCCAGAGAATTCAATGCTACGAAAATTAAAATAATGGGGGAAAATTTTATGAAAACATTAGTTGCTTATTATTCACTGTCAGGTAAAACAAGAAAAATGTGCGAGAAATATGTTGCAGATATAGTGGGAGATGTTGATTTAGTTGAAATTTTAGAGGTTAACAAACGCACAACTGCTAATGCTTATTTAGTAGGTTGCAAAATGGCGTTAAAGCAACAGGCGTCAGAAATTCAAAAATTAGAAATTGATATGTCACTATACGACAATGTAATTATAGCAGGCCCAATTTGGGCATTTAATGCCCCACCTGCGATAAATGCTTTTTTAAGAGAATATAACCTTAATGGCAAAAATGTTACAGGCGTTTTAACCTATGCAGGAACAGCAGGCAAAGCTCCAAGCAATTTCAAAACAGAAATTGAAAAGGTTGGAGCAATTTGCAAAACAGTTGTTACGATATTGCCAAAAGATTTAGAAAATTTAAGTAATATAATATAATTTTATTATTCTCTGCTCATTAAGTTTTGATAGTTAAGGCGCTTTTTGCCACGCTTGTCAATATCTTCGTATGTGCCATCTTCAAGCATAATATGAGATTTTTCCGTATCATTCATATACAATTCAAATAAATTTTGAACAGTTAATTTAATGCTTTCGTCCTCAATTGGGAATAAAAGCTCTATTCGTCTATCCAAATTTCTTGGCATCCAATCTGCGCTTGAGAAATAAATATCATTATTGCCATTATTAAAAAAGTAGAAAACCCTACTATGCTCTAAAAACCTTCCAATAATACTTCTAACAGTAATATTTTCACTAATTCCTTTAATTTGTGGGCGAAGGCAACATACACCTCTAACAATTAGCTCGATTGTAACACCTGCGCAAGAGGCAGCATACAATAATTTAATAATTTCCGTGTCAACAAGGGAATTCATTTTCGCAATAATTTTTGCAGGCCTTCCTGCAATTGCATTTTCAGTTTCACGCTCAATAAGCTCTGTAAAGGTTTGACGTAAATCCATAGGTGCAACAGAGAATTTTTTCCAACAAGACACCTCGCACCCTCCACTTAGCATATTGAAAAATTCTGCCGCATCTGTTCCAAAATCCTCGTTACAGGTCATAAGCCCAAAATCCGTATATATTGATGCAGTAATATCATTATAATTTCCTGTGCCAAGGTGCAAATATCGTTTAATTCCGTCATGCTCACGGCGAATAATAAGGGTAATTTTACTATGGGTTTTAAGCCCAACAATGCCGTAAATTACATGGCACCCTGCTTGTTCAAGCTTTTTCGCCCAATGAATATTGTTTTCCTCATCAAAGCGTGCCTTAACCTCTACAAGCACAGTAACCTGCTTGCCGTTTTCTGCCGCACGTGCAAGCGCAGGAATAATAGGTGAATTACCACTAACTCTATAAAGAGTCTGCTTAATTGCAAGTACATTATCATCATCTGCCGCATCATTAATAAGCCTAATAACTGGCTTGAAGGAATCATAAGGGTGGTGCAAAAATATATCATTTCTACGAATTTGAGCAAAAATGCTTTTGTCATAATCATCTAATTCTGCTAAAATTCTTTGAGTAAAGCTTGAAAATTTATAATTATCGTAACCACTAAATGAATATACCTTGAAAAGGAATGTAAGGTCAATAGGGCCATTTATGTGATAAATCTCTTTATAGTGAACCTCGAGAGAATCTCTAAGGTGAATTAATAGTTCCTCTTTCATACCGAATTCAACCTCAAGCCGAATAGAAGCACCCCATTGACGCTGTCTGAGGGATTTTTCTATTTCGACGAGCAAATCCTCAGCCTCTTCCTCCTCAATAGAAAGGTCTGCATTTCTGGTAATTCTGTAAGTGCTTGCATATAATATCGTTTTTCCTGCGAAAAAGCGACTAATAAATAATTTTATAACCTCTTCTAAAAAGATATATGAATTCGAGTTTGCGACCTCGCTTGGAACAGGTATAAGACGAGGCAAAACAGATGGAACCTGTACTGTTGCAAACATCTTTTTTTTATCCTTTTTATTGCGCATAAGCACAGCAAGGTTAAGGCTTTTGTTTAGAATAAGAGGAAAAGGCCTGCCAGAGTCCACAGCCATAGGTGTAATAACAGGGAAAACGTCTGACATAAAATATTTCTCTAAATAATCCCTTTGCGCTGGTGTAACCTCATCACTTTTAATGATTTTGGTACCAATTTTTTTAAGCCAAACCTTAATAGCGTGGTTATACGCATTATACATAGAAATAACCATTTTATGAGTTCTAATAGAAATTTTGGCAAGCTGTTCCTTTGGCGATAGCCCAGAGGAATCCGTCTTAATATATTTTGCATCTACTTGGTCTTTAAGCGAAGCAACACGAACCATAAAAAATTCGTCAAGGTTACAAGCAGAAATTGCAAGAAATTTAAGACGTTCAAACAAGGGGTTTTTCTTGTTTTTCGCCTCGTCAAGTACACGCTGATTAAATTCCAACCAGCTAAGCTCACGGTTTATAAAATATTGTGGTTTATCAAAATTATGCTTATCCATAAGGGTTTCACCTCGTGATATATTATATCATAAGAAAAATAATTATTCTACTGTTTTAGTATAAGAAATAATAGTGCTTTGAATGTATGGTAGTTTTGTGGCACTTGACTTTTTTGGCAGTTGATAATCACTTTTAGCAAGCTGAGATGGTGTCATACCAGATATATCTTTGAAAACTCTGTTAAATGTTCGGGTGTTATTAAACCCACATTGCAGAGCAATATCGGTTATGGTAAGGGGCGAACCAGCAATAAGCTCAATCGCCTTTTCAACACGAATAGTGCTTAAATATCTTACGTAATTCATTCCTGTAAGCCTTGCAAACATTTTGGAAAAATGCCAGCTGCTAAAATTAAGCTTACCTGCTGCCTGTTCTAAGGAAATATCAAGTGCATAGTTACTATCGATATAATCAAGTAGCTCTTGTAAATCTGCAAGCATTGCAAGCCTGCGATTATCTTTTTTTGCATCCTTTGGTGCAATTTGAAAGTGTCGCAGACAAATAGCCCAAAATTCTAATAAACGCCCCTTTATAATAGTTTTATAGTGAGGTTTTTTGAACATTAGTTCATTTTTGGCTATACTAAAAAGTGAGCTAACAATTTTGTCAATTCCACTTTCAACAAGAACACTTTTAGTAATGTGAGGTAACAAAAAACGGCTATTTTTATAAAAAGGGTTAATAACATCAACATCAAAAACAATTATATCAAGTATATTTTCGCTGCCGTTACAATTGCAGTAATGAATATCACCACTATTGCAAATAACAAGGTCGCCCTCAGTAGCCAAAAATGTTTCATTGTTAACAGAAATAGTGAATTCACCCGCTTTAACATATAGCAGTTCAACCTCTCTATGCCAATGAGCGGTAAATATAATATCATAATATGAACTTTGCCAAAAATGAAAATCATTATCGTATTGCCTTTTTTCGTGGAAAGCCCTCAAAAATATCACCTCTAATATTATTGTACCACGAAAAGCCAAAAACTGTCTATATGTAGACATACAATTTCGTGATATTTTTTTGCAGATAATATATAATTAAAGAAAAATGTGGGAGGTTATATATATGACAGATAATTTTGTAAATCGTTTATGTGGTGATTTGCCAAAAATAGGCATAAGACCAGTTATTGACGGTAGACGCAGAGGGGTTCGTGAGTCACTTGAAGACCAAACTATGAACCTTGCGAAGCTTGCAGCGAAGTTTTTAGAGGAAAATATGCGCCATTCATGTGGGCTTCCTGTTGAATGTGTTATAGCGGACACCTGTATTGGTGGCTTTGCAGAAGCGGCAATGTGTGACGAAAAGTTTAAAAAAGCTGGTGTTGGTGTGTCGATAAGTGTAACACCTTGCTGGTGCTATGGTGCAGAAACAATGGATATGGACCCATTAACTCCTAAGGCAGTTTGGGGCTTTAACGGAACAGAGCGCCCAGGCGCAGTTTATTTGGCAGCCGTTCTTGCTGCTCATACACAAAAGGGTATCCCTGCATTTGGCATATATGGCAGAGATGTTAAAGATTCAGGCGACACAGAAATCCCAGCAGATGTGCAAGAAAAGCTACTTCGTTTTGCAAAATCAGCTCTTGCTGTTGCAACAATGAAGGGCAAAGCTTATTTATCAATCGGTGGCGTTTCTATGGGTATTGCAGGCTCAATCGTTGATACTGAATTCTTCCAAAAATACCTTGGTATGAGGAATGAAAGCGTAGATATGACAGAAATTATAAGAAGAATCGATGAAGAAATTTACGATAAAGTTGAATTTGAAAAAGCTCTTGCATGGACTAAGGAAAACTGCAAAGAGGGCGACGACGTTAATGGCGTAGAAATACAAAGAACAAGGGCACAAAAAGATGCTGACTGGGAATTTGTTGTTAAAATGACGATAATTGTTCGTGATTTAATGGTAGGAAATAACCGCCTTGCCGAGCTTGGCTTTGGCGAAGAAGCGCTTGGACATAACGCAATTGCAAGTGGTTATCAAGGTCAACGTCAATGGACAGACCATTTCCCAAATGCAGATTTTGCAGAGGCAATTTTAAATTCATCATTCGACTGGAACGGTATAAGGCAAGCATTTATTGTTGCAACTGAAAATGATGCACTAAACGGCGTAGCAATGCTTTTTGGTCATCTGCTAACAAACACGGCACAGGTTTTTGCAGATGTTAGAACATATTGGAGCCCAGAAGCAGTAGAGCGTGTGTCTGGTGTGAAGTTGGACGGCATAGCAAAAGACGGCTTAATTCATTTAATCAATTCTGGCTCGGCAGCACTTGACGGCGCAGGCGAAATGCTGGTAAATGGCGAAAGAGCATTAAAGCCATTCTGGGATATTACGGGAGATGAAGTTAAAAGCACACTTGATGCTACTAAATGGTGCTCTGCAAGTGTTGAATATTTCAGAGGTGGCGGTTTTTCATCACTATATATGACCAAAGGAACAATTCCAATTACAATGTCAAGAATAAACTTAGTTGCAGGTGTTGGCCCAGTATTGCAATTAGCAGAGGGCTATGCAGTTGATATTCCTGAAAAAGCAGCAAAAGCAATTGACAAAAGAACAAGCGAAACATGGCCAACAACATGGTTTGTTCCAATAACAACAGGCAAAGGTGCATTTAAAGACGTATATTCAGTAATGAATAACTGGGGGGCAAACCACGGTGCATTCAGCTATGGTCATATTGGGGCAGATTTGATAACTCTTGCATCGATACTTAGAATTCCAGTATGTATGCATAATGTAAATGAAGACAAAATATTCCGTCCATCATCATGGAACGGTTTTGGAATGGATAAAGAGGGCTCTGACTATCGTGCTTGCTCTGCATACGGACCAATATATAAATAAATATAAAATAAAAATCACCTCACATTTCGTGGGGTGATTTTTT